>JAWWOY010000669.1:0-2577 GCA_033851195.1 Kribbellaceae bacterium
GGCCCGCGGCCGTCCTCGGCCACCGCCCCTTCCACCTGGTACGACGCGGTGGCGGCGCCCCAGACGAATTCGTCGGGAAAGCTCGTCATGTTCCCTCCAACCAGTGCTGCTTGTCGGGTAGTAGCTCGGCCAGCCGCTCCCGCAGTTCGGCCGAGATCTCGGTCTCCAGCGCGGCGGTGATCCGCTGCAGCCGCGCGGACTTGCTGAACCCGACGACGGTGGCGGTGATCCGCGGGTCGTTGACCGAGTGCTGCAATGCTGCGGTTGCAAGGTCGATGCCGTACTCGCGGCAGGCCTTATCCATCAGTGCGACCGCTTCCAGCGTTACCGCCGGAGCTTCGCGATAGCCATAGTTCTTTGAGCCACCGGAAGGATTGGCGAGGATGCCGCCCCCGTAGATCGCCGCGTTGATCACGGCGATCCCCAGGTCCAGGGCCTGCTCGATCAGGGAGTCTGCGCTGTGGTCGACCAGGCTCCAGCGGTTGTGGACCAGCAGCACCTCAAACGCGCCGAGGTCGAGGTAGCGGGCCAGTTCGTGAACGTTGCCGCCGGCAAGTCCGAGATGCCCGATCTCGCCCTCGTCGCGGAGCCGCATCAGTGTCGTGACAGCGTCGCGCATGTAATCGAAGTCGTGGAACTCCGGGTCATGCAGGTAGACCAACGGCAGCTGATCGAGGCCGAGGCGTTGCTTGCTCTCAGCAACGCTCACCCGAACCCTGGCGCCGGAGTAGTCCTTGCCAGCGGCATCGACCTTGGTGGCGACCAGGAAGTCTTGGGGCAAGCTCCCGTACTCGGCAACGGCAGCACCGATCCGACGCTCGCTCTCGCCGTCGCCGTACCCGTTGGAGGTGTCGATCCAGCGCAACGGGCTGTCGAGAACGTCTCGTACTACGGTGATCGCCTCGGCCGGGCTGACGTCGTACCCGAAGACTTCCGGCATGCCGGCGAGCACAGCACCACCGGCACACACTGCTGACACAGTGAGACCCGTCGATCCGAGTGGCCGGAGCCAGTCGGCGCTAGAAGGACTCGTCATGCCGTGACGGAGAACGCGAAGCCGTCCGGGTCGACGTACACGGTGGTGCCGTCCGGCGCCGAGCGCTCGGTCAGGTCCGACGGCGGGTCACCGGCGAGGTCGGCGTACCCGAAGCCCGCGACGTCGAGTTGCGGTTCGCGGACCGTCTTCTCGCGTTGGTAGGTGAAGACCTCGATCACGGTGTCGCCGGACTTGAGATAGCCGATGCTGAACCCGCGCGAGTCATGCGGCTGCTCGATCGTGCCGATGAAGGAGAAGCCGTAGTTCTCCTTGTAGTAGCCGCTGGTCTTGGCCCGGTCCTCGATGGTGACGGCGATGTGGTCGAACCGCGGCCGGCTCGGCACACCGAGGGCGCGCTCCTTCTCGACACCGTCCGGGTCGAGCACGGAGGCGTACTGCAGGTCGCCCTGGACCATCTCGAGCAGGGTGCCGTCGGGGTCGTAGAAGAAGCAGATCCGGACCTGGCCCTCGGCGTCCAGCGGGTCCAGGTGGAACGGCACGCCGGCCGCCTTCAGTACGTCGGCGCGCTGGTCGAGGCGGTCCACCTTGAACCCGATGTGGCGGAAGCCCTTCTGCAGATCGTCGGCGATCCAGGTGCTCTGATCAGCCGGCCTGGCGGCCGCCCTGAGCTCGATGGTCGCGCTGACCGCGTCGAGGACGGCCCGCTGCGGGGTCACCTCGCCGACGACCTGGAGCTCCAGGAACTTGGTGTAGTACTCGACCGAGCGCTGCACATCGGCACAGTTGACGACGACGTTCTTGATCGGCATACGGAAGTCTCTCTTTTCGTCGGAGTTAGGTCTTGACGGCGCCGAGCATCATCCCGGCGACGAACTGCCGCTGCATGCGGACGTAGACCACGACGACCGGGATGACGGACAGGGTCAGGCCGGCGGTCAGGGCCGGCCAGTTGGTGGAGTACTGGCCCATCAGGGTGAACAGCACAGGTTGGAGTGGCAGCGAGTCGGTGTTGCGCAGCACTGTGTTCGCGATCAGGAACTCGTTCCAGGTCTGCAGGAACTGGAAGATCACCACGGTGGCGATGCCGGGCCGGGTGAGCGGCAGGATGACCCGGCGGAAGATGACGAACTCACTGCCGCCGTCGACCCGGGCCGCCTCGATCAGCTCGTCCGGCAGGCTCTGGAAGAACGCCCGCATCAGGAACATCGAGAACGGCGCCGAGCCGGAGATGTAGAGGACCAGCAGGCCTAGCTGCGAATCGAGCAGGCCGAGCGCCTTCAACTGCAGGTAGAGCGGGATGATCAGCGCAGTCGACGGCATCATCAAAGTAGTCAGCAACAACACGAACAGGGTGTTGCGGAACGGGAAGTCCAGCTTGGCGAAGGCGTAACCGCTCAGTGTGGAGAACACCAGTACGCCGATCACCGTCACCGAGGTGATCCACACGCTGTTCCAGAAATGCAACGGGAACTGGATCATCGTCCACGCGGTGGAGTAGCCGCTGAAGGTCAGCTTCGTGGGGAAGAACGAGCCGCCGAAGATGGTGTTCGGCTCTCGCAGTGAGGTGATCAGCATCCAGA
>JAWWOY010000940.1:0-2911 GCA_033851195.1 Kribbellaceae bacterium
ATCCCGACGTAGCCGCCTCCGACGACGAGGATGTGCGGTACCTGGGCTGTCATCCGAATTCACTCTCCCTGAGTGCAGTGTCTGGTGCCGGTCTTTAACCAGGGTAGCGTTCGTGAAAACTTTCACAAGCAGTCCTTCGGGTGATGTGTCCCACCGGCCCTCACCTGCTGCTACAGCCCTGCTATCGATCTCGCCCTGGTCATCACCGCATCCAGCATGGGCTCGGTGAGCTTGCCGGTGAAGGTGTTCTGCTGGCTCGGGTGGAAACACCCCAGTACGACGACCTCGCCGTACGGGCCGGGGATCACGTACTCGACCGCGTGGCCGAACCTGGGTCGCGGCCGAGGCACCTCGCCGCCGACGCTCTGCAGGCCGTTCAGCAGCACGTCGAAGCCGAACTTGCCCAGACAGACGATCGCCCGGGTGGTGGGCAGAACCAACTCCAGCTCGCGCCGGAACCAAGGCGAGCAAGTGTCCCGCTCGACAGGCGTGGGGGCGTTCGCCGGAGGGGCGCACCGGACCGCTGCCATCATTCGCGCACCGATCAGCCTCAGACCGTCGCCGGCGTGCTCGCTGGTCGGTTGAGACGCCAGCCCGACCCTGAAGAGCGAAGCGAACAACCAGTCCCCCGACCGGTCACCGGTGAAGATCCGGCCGGTTCGATTGCCCCCGTGGGCGGCCGGCGCCAGGCCCGCGATCAGCACTCGCGGCTCAACCTCACCCCACCCGGCGATCGGCCTTCCCCAGTACGGCTGGTCCGCGTACGAGCGACGCTTGCCGATGGCAACTTCCTCGCGCCACTCGACCAGCCGCTCGCAGGCGCGGCAGACCGAGACCATCGCGTCCACCGCGGCCGGGGTCCCGGCCGACGCCGCCAGCCGGACGACGTCCGCCGCCTCGCGCGCCACCGGCGTACGGCGGGTTGCCGGATCATCCGGCCAACCGGTCCCGGGCGGAACGGGACTGGCGAACATCTGACCCGTCACCGGGTGCGGCAGTCGCATTGATCCGGACACTAAGCGAGGGAGAGAGCGACGCCGTCGAGGATGTCGTGCTCGGAGACCAGCACCTCGTCGATCGCCAAGTGTGGAGCCAGCCGGTCGTGCAGGCGCTGCAGGATCAGCGCGCCCGCCCCGATCACGTCGACCCGCCCCGGGTGGATCACCGGTACGGCGGCCCGGTCGGCCCGGGTCGAACCCATCAGCCACGAGGTCGTATCGAGCAGCAGCGGCCCGGGGATCCGGGCATGGTGCACGCGGGACCGGTCGTACTCATTCAGCCGCAGCGCCACCGCTGCAACCGTTGTCACCGTGCCGGCCACGCCGATCAGACTGCGCGCCTCGGCGAGCGGTACCGAGGTCGCCGCCAGCAGCGCATCGACGTCCTTGGTTGCCGCGGCCATCTCCGCCACCAGAGCCGGGTCCGACGACAGATGCCGCTCGGTCATCCGCACCGACCCCATGTCCAGCGACTCGGCACTCACTACGCCGTTCGCGTCACCCAGCACCAGTTCGGTGGATCCACCACCGATGTCCGCGACCAGGTAAGGGCCAGGCACGTCCAGCTCGGCCAGCCCGCTGGTCGCGCCGCGGAAGCTCAGCTCCGCCTCCTCGGCACCGGCGATGATGTCGGGCTCGACCCCGAACCGCGCCTCCACGCCGGCGAAGAACTCGTCGCGGTTACTCACATCCCGGGCCGCCGAGGTCGCCACGAACCGGAGCCGCTCAACCCCGGCGGCCAGCACCACGTCGGCGTACTCGTCGCAAGCGTTGAAGGTGCGCTCGAGCGCCTCGGGGGCAAACGCGCCGGTCGCGTCGACGCCCTGGCCGAGCCGGACGATCATCGTCCGCCGGTCGACCTCGCTCAGTACGCCGTCGGCCAGATCCGCGATCAGCAGGCGGATCGAGTTCGTGCCGCAGTCGACCGCCGCGACCCGGAAGGACTCAGCCATCTACGCAAGACCCGCGCCGACCCCAGTCGGGCAGCGCCGCCAGGGCTTCGTCGCCGAGCGGGTTCACACCCGGACCCTCAGCGAGTGAATGGCCGACCAGCACATGCAGGCATTTCACCCGGGTCGGCATGCCGCCCGCAGTGATGCCGCCGATCTCTTCGACGTGTTCGATCGCCTCGCGGCGGGCCAGGTAGGACTCGTGGGCGGCTTGATACCGGGCGGCCAACTGTTTGTCCGTGGCCAGTCTGTCCGTCATCTCCTTCATCATCCCCTCGGCCTCCAGCCGGCCGATCGCCGACGCCATTCGCGGGCAGGTGACGTAGAACGTGGTCGGGAACGGCGTACCGTCGGGCAGCCGTGGCTCGGTCTCGACCACGTCGGGCAAGCCGCAACTGCAGCGGTGTGCGATCGAGCGGATCCCGCGGGCCGGCCGGCCCAACTGCGAACTGACCGCCGCGATGTCCTCCGGAGTCACGCTCACCGGCTGGACTTCGGTGGTGGGGTGAGGATCGGCTTCGGGGTCGGTTTGGCCGGCATCGGCGTTGTGGGCTGGGCTGGCTTGCCGGCGCCTTCCACGCTGCCCCACAGCTTGGTGTACCAGGTCGGCTTCTGCGACGGGTCGGCCTGCGGATCCGCCGGGCCGCTCGGCGCCGGCGGGGCGCCGACGGGCTTGCCGTCCGCACCGATCACCCGGTAGCCGATCTCGCCCGGCATCACCCAGCCGAGCCGCTGCCGGGCCTGCGCCCGGACATAGGCGTTGTCGTTCCAGCGGGCGATCTCGTCGTCCAACTGGCTGACCCGCTTCTCCCGGTCGTGGATCTCCTGCTGCAACGCGGTGATCTGCTGGTGCTGGTCGAACCAGACCCGCATGCTCTGCGCGTACGACACGATCAGCGCACCGAGCACGAGCAGCACCACCGCCGCCCGGCCGGTCAGGTTGCGCGAGCCGCGCTGACGGGG
>JAWWOY010000956.1:0-13805 GCA_033851195.1 Kribbellaceae bacterium
GTCGCGGTCTCAGTCGCGGACCCGCCGTTGGTGTCCAGCGAGCCGAACACCACCGACGTCGGCACCGGCAGGTCGTGCAACTTCGCGAGCCGATCAGCCGGTACGGCGGGAATGCCGGCCGCAGTGAGGCTCCAGATCGCTTTCTCGGCGCCGGGTTGCCGGAACGGTCGCACCCACTCGTCCACTCCGGCCTTGTCGAGCGAGGGACAGTCGGGCGCGCAGGAGTCGTCGTACAGCTTCCGGATCAGGCTGTCGGAGCCGAGCACCAGCCGTAGCAGGCTGGTCCGGTACGGGTCCATGATCAGCCGCCGTACGCCGGAGCCGCCCCCGGTGAGCGGCAGGCCATCGCCGTCGAGGAACATCAGCCCGCCGATCCGGTCCGGCGCCTCCAGCGTCGCCTCGGCCGCGATACCCGCGCCGAGCGAGTGCCCTACCAGCACCGGCCGCGGCTGCCCCGGGCCGCCGAGATGCATCGCGTCAAGGAAGCCGAGCAACTGGCTGGCGAGATGCTCGACGGTGTACGGCGCCTTGCGCTCGGTGTACCCGAATCCGGTCATGTCGTACGCGTAGACCCGGTGGTTGCGTGCCAGCAGCGGCACCAGCCGTGACCAGGTGTCGACCGACTCGGCCGCGCCGTGGACGAGCACCACCGGGCTGCCCGTCGTACCCCAGGTCTGAAAGCGGGTGTCGATGTCGCCGGCGCGGACGAACCGCAGGCCCGGGGGCGGTGCGGCCCGGCCGCGGGTGAACGCGTTATACCCCAGCGATGCGGCCGTGGCGACCGCGCAGAGCACAAGGACGACCAGCAGAACTCGGCGCAGCCAGCGCGTGAACCGTTTCACCAGCCAATTCTGACCGACGGTAGCAAGATCGTCCGGCGCCGCCACGGCAGGTGTGATGTCTCACGACATCGGTAACGCCTTGAATCTACGGCTGCGAGGAGTCTGTTCCGATTGTGTTAGGGCGGGTGAGCTCGAGATCGTAGGCGAGGATGACGGCTTGGATCCGGTCGCGGGCGCCGATCTTCGCCAGTACCCGACCGACGTGGGTCTTGACGGTGGACTCCGACAGGGTCAGGCGTTCGGCGATCTCCGCGTTGGTCCAGCCCCGGCCGACGGCGACCAGTATTTCGCGTTCGCGTTCGGTCAGGGTGCGCAGTTTCGGGTTGTCGTGGGGCTCCTGGGTGCGGGCGGGGAGGTGGTGGACGTAGGCGTCCAGCAGCCGCCGGGTGAGGGCGGGCGCGATGATGGCGTCACCTGCGGCGACGGCGCGGATGCCTGCCAGCAACTCTTCCGGGTGCGCGTCCTTGAGCAGAAAGCCGCTTGCTCCGGCGCGCAGAGCAGCGTGGGCGTACTCGTCAAGGTCGAAGGTAGTCAGGACCAGAACGCGGGAGCGACCACCGTTGGCGATGATGCGGCGAGTGGCCTCGATCCCGTCCATACCGGGCATCCGCACGTCCATGAGGACTACGTCGGGGCGCAGTTCGGCTGCCCGGCGTACAGCCTCGGAGCCGCTGGCTGCCTCGCCCGACACCTGGGTGTCGGGGACAGACTCCAGCAACATTCGGAAGCCGAACCGCTGCAGGGGTTGGTCGTCCACGATGAGCACGGTGGTCATCAGGCACCTTCGTGTGAGTCGGTGGGCGGGTTGAGGTCGAGTTCGGTCTGCACGATCCATCCCCCGCCGGGCCGCAGGCCCGCGAGGACGGTCCCGCCGTACAGGGCAGCGCGTTCTCTCATGCCTACGAGACCATGTCCGTCCTCGGTTGGCTGCCCGGGCTGCCCGTTATCCGTGGGTGGGCCGGTGTCTTGGACGCAAATATCCAGGTGGCCGTCCTCGACGCTCAGCGAGACCCGGGCCTGGGTCTGGGGCCCGGCGTGCTTGAGGGTGTTGGTGAGCGCCTCCTGCACAATGCGGTAAACCGCCAATTGCACGCCGCGGTCCAGGCCCTCCACGTCCCCAGTGGTGCGATAGACGACCTCCGGGCCGGCGGCGCGAATGCGGGTGCACAGTCCGTCGATGTCGGCGATGGTCGGCTGCGGGCTGAGCTGGGGGGCGTCCGTGTGCTCGCGCAGCGCGCCGAGCATGCGCCGCAGTTCGCTCATGGCTTGGCGGCCGGTCTCGGCGATGAGCTGGAGTGCCTCGGCGCTCCGTTCCGGGGTGACCCCGGCCGCGTACGCGCCGCCGTCGGCGAGGGTGATCATCACGGACAGGTTGTGGCCGACGATGTCGTGCATCTCGCGCGCCACTCGGGTGCGTTCGCCCGCCGCGGCCAGCCTGGCGCGCTGGTCGCGCTCGATCTCCAGGCGCGCCGCGTGCTCGCGCAGGCCTGCGACCTGGGAGCGCCTGATTCGCACCACCAGCCCAAGGGCGATGGCTGCCGTCGCGGTGCTGATCAGGAAGAACAGCGCCTCGACCACCGATACCACAGCGGAAACGCGCACGGCCACCACCGTCAGCGCACCGGCCATGATCGCGCAGGCCCAGACCAGTTGGCGCAAACGCCCGTGCAAGGTAAGGCTGTAAAGCGCGACGAGCAGGGCGACGTCGGCGCGCAGCCACACCCCCTGGGACCACTGGACCAGGAACACTGCTGCGATCACGACGAAAGCCGCAAACGGCGCTCGTCGCCGCCACAGCAGGGGCAGCACCAGTCCGGCCTGCAACGCCAGCATCTCGGGCCTGGGCAGACGCGACAACACGTTGGCGAGTTCGGGCGGCCCGCCGCCGCGCACAACATCCGGCAAGCAGAACAGCAGGAAGACCACTGCCACCACGACGGTGTCCAGCGCCCACGGGTGGTCCACATCTGCGTGCCGCAGCCGCTGGGCGACCCGGGTCAGCCGGATCACCAACGGGTGTCTCCACAAGGGGTCCGGTTCCACCGCATGCGGTTGGTTGGGGGAGGTCACTGCGCCAGTCATTTCGTCGACGGTCACTGGGGTCACCTGCCCATTGTTTGCCGGTGACCCCTGCGCGGTACCCGGCGGGCCCGGTACCGCGCAGGAGGCCGTGTCTGCATGACGGTCACGCACGGACTGTTCTCAGACGTCGGTGCGCACCAGCCGCCAGGCGGCTCCGGCCAGCGCCAGCGCGGTCCAGCCGAGAAACACCAGCAGTCCGGCGGTGGGCGTCAGGGTGTGCGCCCCGTGGTGCAGAGCGAACATCGACTGACCGGCGTCGCTGGGCAGATAGGGCTGGATCGCGTTGTGCCAGGAGGTGGGCAGCAATGAAATCAGACCGGGAACCAGCATCAGCGCGGCGACCAGGACCGAGATACCGCCCGCCACCGAGCGCAGCAGGGCGCCCAGGGCCGCGCCGATCACGCCCACCAGCCCCAGGTAGAGACCTGCGCCCAGCAAGCTGCGCACGACCCCCGGGTCCGAGATCGTCAGGGCCGCGGGCGTGCCGGAGAGGATGCCACTGCCGATCAGGAAGCTGATGAACGCGCCGGTGGCGCTCACCGCCAGAGCGACCGCACCGAACGCCGCCGCCTTCGACCACAGCACCGGCAGCCGGCGCGGAACCGCGGCCAGCGTGGATCGGATCATCCCGGTGGAGTACTCCCCCGCGGTGACAAGCACCCCGAGGACACCCAACGCCAACTGCGCGAGATTTACGCCGAACAGGGACAGGTCGAGCGCCGTTGCGTCGGCGAAGTCCGGGTCCATCTGCCGGCCGGAGGTGACGTTGGATTTGTAACGCAATGCGGCGATGACGCCGAAAGCCACCAGGAACAGCAGGCCCAGTCCCAGGGTGATCCAGGTCGAGCGCAGGGACCACAGTTTTGCCCACTCGGAGCGCAGGACACGTCGTCCAGTCACCCGGTACGCCGGGCGCGCCGCCGGTACGGGACCACTCGACGAGGCGCGGGTCTCAGTGCTGATGCTCATGCGGCGCTCCCGGAAATCGTGGTGGTGCCGTGGTACTCGACCGCATCTTTGGTCAGCTCCATGAACGCTTCCTCCAGGGAGACCGTCTTGACAGTGAGTTCGAACAGGGCGATCCCGGCCCCGGCAGCCTTGAGTCCGATAGTGCGGGCCGACATGCCGCTCACCTGCAGTTCTTCGGAGCCGGCTCGCCCGGTGATCTCGACGCCAGGCCCAGCCAGCACCTCGCGGAGGCGAGCCGGGTCGATGGTTGCCACCGTCACGCTGTCGCCGTCGGCCTGACGGACCAGGTCCTGGACGGTGGTGTCGGCCAGCAGCCGGCCGCGCCCGACGACGATCAGGTGGTCGGCGACCAGCGCCATCTCGGTCATCAAGTGCGACGAGACGAACACTGTGCGTCCCTCGGCAGCAAGACCGGTGAGCAGGTTACGGATCCACAGCACGCCCTCGGGGTCCAGCCCGTTCACCGGCTCGTCCAGCATCACGGTGGCCGGGTCACCCAACAACGCCGCCGCGATACCGAGCCGCTGGCCCATACCGAGAGAGAACGCCCCGGCGCGCTTCTTCGCCACCGACTGAAGGCCCGTCAACTCGACCACCTCCTGCACCCGACGCCGCGGAATGCCATGGGTGTACGCCTGCGCCATCAGGTGGTCGAACGCGGAGCGTCCTGGGTGGATCGACTTCGCCTCCAGCAGCGCCCCGACTTCCTGCAGGGGGGCGGAGTGCTCGCGGTATCGGCGCCCGTTGACGGTGACCGTGCCACCAGTGGGCTCGTCCAGCCCGATGATCATCCTCATGGTCGTGGACTTGCCTGCGCCGTTGGGGCCGAGGAATCCTGTCACGGTCCCCGGTTTGACGGTGAAGTCGAGCCGGTCGACGGCCGTCGTCTCCCCGTACCGCTTCGTCAGTTGGTGTGCCTCAATCATTCACGTCGTCCCTCGACTACGGGTGCCGGGCTTCCCGACTGCCTCAGCCACCACGCTAAGAGCGGCAGCGTCGACAATCGTGGTACCGCCGACTGATCTAGGCACCGGCCGTCATACCGTGGTACCACTGCCGACGCAACGACACACGGGTCTGCCTCGCGAAGCGGGTCTCAGGTCACCGTTTCGTTCAGTCGTTCGAGGGCTGTCGTCGCGAGTGGCGCACCCACCAGCTTCGCGGCGTACAACGCAGCTCCGATCACCGGGGCGAACCGCGGCGTTCGAAGGTCGTACCGGCCGGCGAGCCCCCGCTCCAACCTGCTGCGAACCTCGGGCGCGGAGAGCACCCCGCCGGAATAGGAAACCGGCACCGGTTCTTCTGGGGCAAACCCTAGGCGTCGACAGGTCGTCTCGATCAGCAGGACAAGCTGGGTTGCGGCATCGGTGAGAACCTGGTCGGCCGCCGTGTCGCCACGCCGCGCCGCCTCTACGACCTGCAGGGACAGCGCGGCAATGTCGCGCCGGCTGCCCCGCCAACGGTTCAGGACCACGTCGACAACGTCGAGATCGGAGCGGAGGTCGAGGTGTTCGCGAAGGATGTCGAGGAGTGGGCCCGCCGGGAGCCGGCCGTCGCTCATCTGCGAGAACGCCTGCAGGCCGCGGATGGCGATCCAGTAGCCAGAGCCTTCGTCGCTGAACAACTCGCCCCAACCGCCCACTCTCACCCGCCGTTCCGCCCTTTGTCCGTAGGTCATCGACCCCGTGCCGCTGATGACGTTGATTCCGTCCGCCAGAGCGAGCGAGCCGGCCCAGCCGCACACCATGTCGTTGTCGCATCGATAACGACCATGTCCGAGTGCGGTACGGGGAGCGGCGTCGAGAAGCGGCAGGTCTGCACTCACCTCGCCATAGGCCGGCAGACCGAAAAAGGCGAAGGTGAGCTGGGACGGCGCTGTCCCTGCCGCGGCGCACAGCGCCGGCACTGCTTCGGCCAGCACCAGGGTCACCAGCGACACACCTTCTGTGGAGCCGGCACCAAGGTAGTAGCAGCCCGGCGCGTCCAGCATGGCGAGGACGTCGCCGTCGTCGGAGATGAGGCACAGCGCCGTATTCGTGCCTCCCCCATCGACGCCGAGATAGATGCTCACGCCGGCAGCGGGTGGATGGTGACGCCCTGCACAACGCGGTTGACCTCGCCGTCGGGGAACGGGTTGTCCGGCGTCCGACCCAGCTCAAGCGAGAACTGCAGCGCAAGCACTTGGGCGACGATCGCGAGTGGCAGCGCCAACGCGGCGTCATTCACGTCGTCGAGCCCGCCGATGCGCCAGGCGTTGGTGTCGGCGGAAGATTCCCCGTCCCGGCCGGCGACAACGAGGACGTTGTCGGTTCCGATGGCCGCGCGGAGCTCCTCGGCGATGTCCTCGTCGTAGCGTCGGGTGTACGCGTCGTTGGAGAGGTAGACGATCACCAGTGTCCGCTCGCGCAGCACAGCCTTCGGGCCGTGGCGGAAGCCGAGCGCGGTGTCGTAGTAGCTGACCACCTCACCCGCGGTGAGTTCGAGTAGCTTCAACGCCGACTCCCTGGCGAGGCCGCCGAGCGGGCCACTGCCCAGGTAGACGACACGGTCGTAACCGCGGCCAGCCAGGCCGGCAAGGATGTCTGATTCCGCAAGCACCTGCTCAGCAGCAGCCGCCAGCCGCTCTGCAAGGTCAGCGCGGTCCCCTGCCGGGGAGAGCACCAGCCAGGCTGCGAGCAGCATGGAGGTGAAGCTCGACGTCATGGCGAAACCTCGGTCGTTCGCTATCGCCGGCATCAGCAGCACGAGCGACGACGAGGACCCCGCATGTTCGCCGGCCAGGCGACCATCGGGATTGCAGGTGAGGACGAGCTGGTGGACCGAACGGAGACATTGCTGTGCGAGCTGGGTGGCCGCCACACTTTCCGGGCTGTCACCGGAGCGGGCGAAGGAGACCAGGAGTGTCGGGACGTCTTCAGCGAACACCTCTCGCGGATTCGAGACGATGTCGGTGGTCGCCACCGCGTCGACGCGCCGTCCGAGCGAGCGCGCCAACGCCGGACCAATCACCTCGCCGGCGAAGGCCGACGTACCGGCACCGGTGAGCACGATCCGCAGATCCGGCCGGGCGAACAGCGGTTCGAGAAAGGCAGCCACCTCGACCGACCTGCCGGCCAGCATTCCGGCGACCTCACGCCAGACAGCAGGCTGCTGGATGATTTCGCGGTACGTCGCCCCCGCGCCGCGATCGTAGAACGCCTCCGTCTCGAGTTGCCGTGTCACGGGGCAACCTTGGGCGCCGCGAAGCGATCCATCACCGACCCGTGAGCCTTGACCGCGTCGTCCAGGATCGCGGTGGCCACGGCAAGGCCGGGGACGAGCGGGTCGAGTACGAGTGCCTGCAGCGCGAGTTCCCGGTCGCCCGTCAACGCCGCTTGAACGGTGATCTCCTGTTGCTGCGCCCGGGCTGTCAGCACCGCGGCGATCGCGTCCGGCAGTGCGCCGACGCCGAGGCCGATGATGCCCGCGGCGCCGACGACGGCCGGCACCTCGACGACCGCTGACGGCGGCAGGTTGGGAATCTTGCCCTCGTTGGGCACATTCACCGCCAGTTCGACCTGGTCGTGGCCGGTGACGATGGCCTCGGCGATGGCGACAAGGCGTTCTGCTTCCTGGTTGTCGGTCTGTGGCAGCGGCGCCGTGCCGTCGGCCTGCGCGTGCAGGAGATCCCAGAGGTCCCCCTTCTCACCGATGTACTCCATCGTCGCGTCGCGGCCGCCCTGCAGCCCCCAGGGAAGATGCGACTCGTCGGCCGGAGTCCCGTTCTCCCCCTTGAGGTACGAGCCGAAGAACTCGGCAACGTGTCGATCGCCCGGCGCCGGGTACCTGCCGAACGTCCGGAACAGGTCCGCGGACACCGGAAGGTGGACACCCTCCTCGCGGGTGGAAAGGGCGTCCGGCCCGCCGGCGCGCTCGTTCACGAGCTGCCGCAACCGGGGGTACAGGTCTTCTGCGCCTCGACGCAGGTCGAGGAGCCAGCAGAGGTGGTTGAGTCCCGCGAAAACGGCATGCACCTCCCGGTGGGGAAGCCCGAGGTCGGCGGCCAGCTTGGACAGCGTGTGCATCGTGCCGTGACACAGGCCCACAGCCCTCACCGGTGTCTGTGACGTGATCGCGCGGACGTTCGCGGTCAGCGGGTTGGAGTAGTTGATCATCTGCGCGTCGGGGGCGAGGTCCGCGACGTCTTCGGCGATCGCGACCAGTTCCGGCACATGCCGCAGGGCGCGCAGCACGCCGCCCGGGCCGACGCTGTCGCCGACCGTCTGCGCGATCCCGTACCGCCCCGGTACCTCGATGTCGTGGCGCCAGCCGTCGGCTGCCCCGACGGCGATGGTCGTCGTGACGAACCGTGCACCGGGCAGCGCAGCGCGACGGTCGGTGTGGGGGACGAACGCGAGCTTGGCGCCACGCTGGTCGGCGATCCGGCGTCCGACCCGGGCCATCGTGTCCGCGGCTTCCGCGTTGAGGTCAACGAGATGGACGGTCCAACCGTCGAACGTCGGTGCGGACGCGAGATCGGTCATCAGTCCCGGGGTGAACACGGTGCTGCCGGCGCCGATCAGGACGATCGAGTTTTCGCTCACGAAACTTCCTTTTCATGGTTGTCTGCGCCCTGGTTGCGGCGCGTGCATTACTTGGAGCTGCCCGCCAGGAGGCCGTTGACGATGTACCGGTTGAAGGCCAGTGCCAGCGCCGCCGGGACGATGATCGCGAGCACGCCGGCTGCGTTGAGCAGCGTCGAAGGCACGACATGGCGGCCCTGCAGTGCTGCGATGACGACGGTGAGCGGCTGCGTGGACAGATCGCTGGAGAGGACCAAGGGGAAGAGGAACTGTCCCCAGGCGAACAGGAATGTGATCAGCGCGGTGGAGATGATGCCCGGCCGGGCCAGCGGAAGGAGGAGGTACCAGAGCACCTGCAGCCGGCGTGCTCCGTCGACGAGTCCTGCCTCTTCGATGCCGGCCGGCAGGCTGGCGAAGTAGTTGTGCAACACCCAGGTGGCCAGCGGCAGAAAGCCCGAGACGTATACCAGGACGATCCCCGAATAGGTGTTCACCAGACCGAACACGCTCATGATCCGATACAGCGGGATGAGCGTGGTGTAGGCGGGAAACGCCATCGTCGCGAGCACCGCGTAGAAGAAGACATTTCGCCCCCTGAATTGCATCCGCGCGAACGCGTAGGCAGCCAGCGTGGCCAGTAGAACCGTCACGATGGTGGCCGCACCACACTCGATCACGATGTTCAGCGAGGCTTGGCGGATCTGACCAGGGATGTCACCGCTCCCGGACAGCAAGGTGGCGTAGTTCTGCAGGGTCGGGTTGGTCGGCAGATAGTGCGCGGGGCGGGAACGCGCGTCCGCGTCCGTCTGCAGGCTGGTCTTGATCGCCCAGTAGATCGGCACCAGCGACCACATCAGGATGAGGACGACACCGACCCAGCGCAGCGTGGCCGTGCGGCGCCTCATAGCTCGACCTTCCGGTAGACGGCCCGGACCACGACAAGCGAGATCACCAACGTGACGATGGTGATCAGCAGCGACAACGCATAGCCCTCGCCGAAGTCGAGATCCTGGAAACTGATGAAGTACGTCTGCATGGTGACCGAGGCACCGGTCGTCGCGGCACCGTTCAGGACGTACGGCTGGTCGAAGACGTTCAGCGTCGCGATGACGGCCTGCACCATCGTCACCGCGATCCCCGGCCGCGCCAGCGGCAGTGTGATCCGCAGGAAGGCCGACCACGGACCGCAACCGTCGATCTCCGCCGCCTCGTACAGCTCGCCCGGAATGAGCTGCAGGGTGGCGAGGATGAGTAACACCGAGAGCGGTGCGATCTGCCAGACCTGGACAAGCTCGATCATGGTGATGGTGAGCAACCGGTTCTGCCCGAGGAGGACCGTGGTGCCATCTGTCAGGTGCAGCGAGGACAGCACACTGTTGATCAGGCCGGCGTTCGGATCGAAGATCCCGGTCCACAGGATGCCCTCGACCACCCCCGGCAGCGCCCAAGGCAGGATCAGCACCGCGATGACGAGGCTCCGGCCGCGGAACGGCTTCTGCAACACCACCGCCGCCGCAATTCCGATCAGGGTCGAAAGCACCACCCCGACGACAACATAGAACGCTGTGTTGCCGATGCTGCCGATGACCGCCTTGTCGTGGGCGAGCCGAAGGAAGTTGCCGAACCCGTCGAACCGGGTCGGCGGGTCCAGGGCGTTCACCCGGAAGAACGACTGCACCACCGTGAACACGGCTGGGACGATCGCGAGGCAGGCGATGAAGATGAGAACCGGGGCGATGAGCAGGTAGGGCAGCACGTCGAAACGGGACCTGCGGACCGGCGCGACCCTGTTGGGTCCGCCGGCCGCGTGCGGCTCCCGGGCTGTCGCCGTGGTCGCCGTGCTCGCCGTGGTCTGCAGTCGGCCCGACGGGCTCAACCTCACGATCCGGATCCGAGCTGGTTGGCCGTGTCCCCGATCGTCTTCATCGCTGCCTCGACCGTGATCGACCCAGTGGCCGCGGCATGGAGATTCGTGTAGACGGCGTTGGAGAATTTCGGGTACCAGGACGGCGCGCCGCCCTCGAAGACCGGCTTCGAACCTTGCAGCATCGGCTCGAGCACATCACCACCGACCAGGTTGCCCTTCGCCGTCATCTGTTGCACGGCTGACAGGTGCGACGGGATGGGATATCCCTGGAACGCCTTGGCCGGCCCGTTGACGCCGGCGAAGTCCGCCTGCTGCTTGGCGCTGGTGAACCAGTCGATGAACTTGGCCGCGGCGGCCGGGTACTTCGCCTCCTTCGGGATCCCGATGCCGTCGGGGTTGCCGAGGTTGGCAGCGGTTCCCGTGACCCCGGGGGTCTTGATGTATTTCACCTTTCCGGTGACCGAGGACGAGCTCGGCACGTTGTACAGAGTGCCGACGCCGCCCGAGTAGTCGGAGAAGGTGCTCGCGACCTGCCCCTTGGCCATCAGGGTCTGCAGCCCCTGGCTGTCGGTGACGTTGATGTTGCCGGGCGGCACCAGGCCGTTCTTCATCGCGTCCACCATCCACTGTGCCGCCTTGTATCCGGCCGAGTCGGGCGTGGTGAACTGCGGCTTGCCGTTCTGGTCGAGCACGGTGCCACCGAACGCGCCCGTCGTCTCATACCAATAGGTGGACAGACCCTCCGCGGCGGCGAAAGGAATGTTGAGCGGATACTTGGTGACACCCTTGGACTTGATCTTCGTCAGCGCCGCGGTGTACGCATCGATCGTCTTGGGCGCTGGGTCGGCACCGGCCTGCTGGAACATCTGGGTGTTCACCGTCGTGACCATGAACGAGGCGTCGTACGGGATGCCGACGACGTGGCCGCCGCTGGTGAAGGAGGCGAGCTGCGGGACATCGGCAGCCATTGACTTCGTGTCGAGGTAGGAGTCCATCGGATAGAACCAGCCGAGCTTTCCGAGTTGCCCGACCCGGGACCAGTCGACGTCGGTCGCGTCCGCGAAGTACGTCTTCGCGGTGGCTGCCGCCGAGATCTTGGTTTGCAGGCTGTCCCAGTCGATGTTCACCCACTTGACCGTGATGCCCGTCTGCTTCGTGAAGGCATCGAGCGCAGCCTTGGGCGGCGCGTCGGATGCCAGTGCAACCGTTATGGTCACCCCACTGGTCTGCGTCGACCCCCCGCTGCTCTTGCCGCCGCCTCCCCCGCAGCCGGCCAGAACGAGCGCAAAGGCAGCGACTCCTGCCACCGCGGTCCCGCGCCACCGGGTCCAGCCCGAACGACACCTGATCCTCGACATGATGCCTCCTTTTCGATCTGCCCAAGAGGCAGCCAAAGCCACCGCACGATGGAAGCCGATCCGCGCAGGAACGCGCAATCACCGCGCAATCGTGCGCGAATCTGATGGAGAAAGTAACGGTAACGCGGAAGTCTGGTCAAGCGGTTCGCTCAAGTACGCACCCACTTGCACAAGTGCGCATAGAGTGCTCATCTCTTTGATAGAGTCGAGGACGTGCGAAGGGCAGAGCGGCTGAGCGCCATCCTCGACAGCGTCACGGAACGCGGCAGCGCGGAGGTGGCAGATCTCGCTGCCACTCTTGGCGTGTCAGGTGCGACGATTCGCCGCGACCTGCAGTCGCTGAGCCGGAACCAACTCCTGGTCCGGACCCATGGTGGGGCACTCGCCAACGAGGTAGGTGACGAGGTGCCCACCCGGGTGAAGGCCGCGCTTCGTCAGCCGGAGAAGAAGCGGATCGGACGCGCGGCTGCCGATCTGATCGAGGACGGCGCCGTCGTCGGGATGACGGGCGGTACGACGGCACTGGAGTTGGCCCGAGCGCTGTCCGAACGTCGCGGCATCACCGTCGTCACAAATGCCATCAACATCGCATCGGAGCTCGCGGGACACGCCGGATTGAAACTCGTCGTCATCGGCGGCATCGTTCGGCACTCGTACGAACTGGTGGGTCCCGCGGCCGAGGCGATGCTGGCGAACTATCACCTCGACATCACGTTCATCGGTGTCGACGGGCTGACGCCCGAGGAAGGCTGTACAACCTATGACGAGATGGAGGCCCAGACCGACCTGGCCTTTCTAAGCCGGGCGCGGCGCCGCGTGGTCATCGCCGATAGCTCGAAGCTCGCCAGAGTGACATTCGCCCGGATCAGCCTGCTCTCGGGCGTCACCGACATCATCACCGACCGCGGCGCTCAACCCGAGCAACTCGAGGCCCTGCGTCGTGCAGGCGTACAGGTCAGCGCGGTGTGACCGCTCAGCCCTGCGCCAGCTCCGCCACCGGCTGCCACTTCTCCCACGTCGCCAGACGTTGCTCGTAGTCGGCCCTTGCGATACCCAGCGGCGCCGTACCGAAGAAGCATCGCAGCGGCGGCTCAGCGGCATCCACGAGCTCCAGCACAGCTGCCGCGGACGCGTTCGGGTCACCCGGGGTCCCGACGCGCTTGCGGCGCTGCTCCTGCACCTGTACGTGGTAGTCGGCGTATGCCGGCAACTGCTCGGACGTGCTCGATGACGAGCCGGCCCAGTCAGTGGCGAACCCGCCGGGCTCGATCAGCGTGACCTTGATGCCGAACGACGCCACCTCCTGGGCCAGCGACTGGCTGATCCCTTCGAGCGCCCATTTCGACGCGTGGTAGATGCCGACCAACGGGAACGCACTGATCCCACCGATCGAGGAGACCTGCAGGATGTGGCCGCTGCCCTGCTCGCGCAGGAACGGCAGTGCCGCCTGGGTGACCCACAACGCCCCGAACAGGTTGGTCTCCAGCTGCGCGCGGGCCTCCGCCTCGGTGATCTCCTCGACCATCCCGAAGTGGCCGTAGCCGGCATTGTTGACCACCACGTCGAGGCGCCCGAACCACTCGTGTGCCTGCCGTACGGCGGCGAAGTCGGCGTCGCGGTCCGTGACATCGAGTTGCAGGGGCAGGAACCGCTCTCCGTAGGTCGCGGCAAGATCGTCCAGCGTCGACAGATCACGCGCCGTCGCGGCCACCGAGTCGCCGCGTTCCAGCGCCGCGATCGCCCACTCCCGCCCGAAGCCCCGCGAGGCACCGGTGATGAACCAGAACTTCCGTGTCATGGCGCACTCCTCATAAAATCCGTCGCCTGCTTCGTCATGATTCCCAGCGAACACCTTGGAGTGCACTCCAAGGCAACTCTGGCAGGCGCGGGCGGAGACAGGAGTGTCCGGGCGGGCGCGCGACGAGCGGAGCGGAATGCCCTCACCCGATGCCGTACGGCGCCAAAAAGCCCCCGGCGGAGTGATCCGCCGGGGGCTTCGAGCTGCTGTGGACCTGAGGGGATTCGAACCCCTGACCCCCTCGATGCGAACGAGGTGCGCTACCGGACTGCGCCACAGGCCCTTGCAACGAGGAAAACTTTAGCATCTCCGGCGGGGTGGTCAGGC
>JAWWOY010000957.1:0-5390 GCA_033851195.1 Kribbellaceae bacterium
GCGGGGCACCATCGACCAGGCCAAAGGCGTTCTGATGGTCGTGTACGGCCTGGACTCCGATGCTGCGTTCGCGATGCTCGTCTGGTACTCGCGCGGCGCCAAGCTACCCCTGCATGAGCTGGCGGCCGACTTCCTCGACGCCGTGCGAGGCGAGCGGCCCAGGCCGTTGACGATCGCCCGGGCTGACGCCTTGCTGGCTGACCTGACGTACCGCCCACCAAAAGCCGGTGAGCGGTACGCCTGACGCGGTCCCCGTGGAACCGCGTCAGCTGTCGGACGATCGGGCCTGCTGGAGGCCGGCGGCTGAGTTCTTGGACTCGTCAGCGACGCTCCGGGCAGCCGACCGGCTTTCGTCGGCTACTGCCCCGGCGGCCTCCGTCGTGGTCTCCCGAACGTGCTCGACCGCCTCCTGCGCAGGTTGCTGCAGGTTGTCCTTGATCTCCTGAGCGGCCCCCGCAGCCTGCTCCTTGAGCGGAGTGGCGGCTTCGGCAGCCTTGTCCTTCGCCTGCTGCGCGAGATCCCGCTCCCGCGCGGAGGGGGGCAGCGCGGCTGAAACGACCCATCCGGCGGCGAAAGCGACGACGCTCGCCGCTAGCGGGGCGCCCCGGGTGTACTCGCGAGCGCTGGCGGGAGCGGACTTCACTGCCTGCCCCACCCCGGTCCCAGCATCCTGCACCGACGACGCGGCCGCGTTCGCTACGTCGGTCGCCGAGGAGCCGGCCGATTCGGCCTTACCCATCAACCGGTCCTTCGCCCGATTCATCCGATCGCGGGCCCGGTCGACCCTGCGGTCGACGATTCGTCCGGGACTCACCTTGTCCGTCAGCGCGTCGACGTCGCGTCCGACGTTCCGCCGGGTCGCCTCGATGTCCTGCTTCAGCTCTTCTGTGTCCTCAGCCATTTCGCGTCCTCCTTGAGGGAATCGACCGTCTGGTCCGGCTTGGGATTGACCTCCCGCATTGCCTTGCGCCCGCCGGCCAGCAGGATGGCGGCGACCACCGCCCAGACGGCGGCCACGATGAGCGCCGCCCAGGCGATGTGCATCAACTCGGCCAGCGCCCACATCGCCGTGAGCGACAGGAACAGGGCCAGCAGCCAGCCGGCTAAGGCGGCGCCGCCGAGCATGCCGGCTCCCTTCCCCGCTTTCTTGGCCTCGGCCTGCATCTCAGCCTTGGCCAGCGCGAGCTCTTGCCGGGTCAGTTCGCTGAGGTCGGTGGTCAGGTGTGAGACCAACTCCCCCAGCGACTCGTCCGGTGGTAGCTGGCCACGACCCGCCACGTCCGACGGTCCGCTCATCACTACTTCACCGCCCCGTACCGGGGCCGAATCTCGGCTCCACCGGCGCACCTGGATCGGGGTCCGGCGCCGCCGGAGTGGGTGTCGGCGGCTGAACCAGGTAGTCGTCCGCTGGTGCGGCCAGTTCGTCGGCGGCGGGCGCTGGACTGGTACCGGCGGTCACGGGCGTCATCATGCCGTCGGTGGACGCCGGGCCGCGTCCCGTCGACGTACCGGTACTTCCGGCGGCCAATGCTCTGGACAACCTTCCCGCCGTCACCCCGGCGATGGTGGCGGCCAGCAGGAAGGTGCCCGGCCGCCTGCGCGCCAACTTCCGAATTTCGTCCAAAAGGTCCCCCGCACCGCGGTCCTGCAGGAAATCGGCAGCCTGTTCGCTGAATTCCGCGCCTTGCCGGGCTAGCTGGGTGCCCCACCCGGACTGTCCGTGCTCGGCCATGCCGCGCAACTCCTCGCCGACCGACCGCAGGCCGTCCACTGCCCGGTCCCGTTGCCGGCCCGCCTGCTCCGCGACCTGGTCCCGCGTCTGGCCGGCGAGTTGTCGTGTCTGCTGCCGTACGTCGGACGCCACGTCCGCCGCCTTCTCCTTCGTCGTTCCAGCCACCTGTTGTGATGCGTCCACGGTGGTGTCTTTGAGCTGCCCGGCTTCATCGCGCGCGGATTCGGTAAAACCGCTCTCAGCGGCGTGGGGGTCACCACCGGGCGATACCGGAGGACTGACCTGTTCGTTTGTTGTGCGCGTCATCAGACGGCTCCTTCCGACAATGTTGAGTCGCCGGGAGTAGCCCGCCGGAGGTTTGCCGAAACTCCTCAGGCGGATATTTCTGGTCGTTCCGCCGAACCCCCATCAGCCCGTGGGCCGACGAGGTTCCTCGTTTAGCCACCGGGTACCCGGTGGCTAACCGCGATCGAAGGAGGAACCACCATGGCGTCTGACGTTGTCGACCTGATCATGCAGGACCACCGCGAGGTCGAGCGGTTGTTCGACCAGCTGAGCAACAGCCCGGAGAAGCGGCCGAACCTCGTACCGGTGCTGACCACCCTGCTCATCGCGCATAGTCGCGCCGAGGAGACCGAGGTCTACCCGGTCGCCGCTGCCGAGGCCGGCGAGGCGGACGATGTGGCCCACAGCCAGGAGGAACACATACAGGCCGAGAAATTGCTCGAGCAGCTCGCCGATGCCGATCCGGAGTCGTCGGCCTTTGACGAGATGCTGAAAGACCTCGTCGACGCGGTCACGCACCACGTCGAGGAGGAGGAGTCCAAGGTGCTACCCGGCATGCGGGACCGCCTCAGCGAGAGCCGCCTCGCTGAGCTCGGTGAAGCCTTCGCCGCCACCCGCCAGCAACACCTGGGCGAACAGCCCGAGGACACCACCCGCGAGGACCTGCTGCAGCAGGCGCGCAACGCGGGCATTTCCACCTCGGGCCTCAGCAAGGAAGAGCTCAAGCAGAAACTGCAGAGCGAAGCCGAGGGCTGAGCCTCCCCGCGGCGGGGGATATAGAAACTGGCCACCCACCTCTGGCTGCCCACCTCCGCGAGGGTCAGCTATGCGACCACATTCGTGGTAGGCATAGCGGAAGCCCTCAAAGGAGCAGCCAGACGTGAAGATCGAGACTGTCCAGCGCTGGGTCGTGTCAGTCATCCTCATTCACGTCGGCGGCTCCCCCACACTCGCCCTCGCGGTGTACAGCCCCATGCTTGTCCGGACCAACCACACCTCGGGCGTCGGCCTCTGGGTGATGTCCGGCGTCGTCGGCCTGATGACGACCGTCGGCGTCCTTCTGATACACCAACGATCCCTACTGTCGCCGTGGCTGTTACTCGGCGTGCTTCCCACCGCTGTCTCTGCCTTCTACGTCTTCTGACCAAGCGGTGCCCCCCGATCGTGGGTCGCCGCCGAATTCAACCTACTCCTGGTGAAACGTTCACTCCTCCGATTGCGATAGGTCAGTCAGCGAGGGGGTGCCGTGGACACATGAGCCAGTGCAGATATGGGACGGGCGTAGCCAGACATACAGAACACGCCGACGTCGACGTCGCGCGTCGGCTGCTGGGGCTGTGGGCAATCATCAACACCCCTCCGACCGCCGTTGGTGACCCCGTGTCAGCCGACGAGGAGCTGATCCAGCAACTGCCCACTAGTGTCTACGGGTTGAGATCCTTGCGGCGGCCCCGGAACCAGTAGAACGTTCCGGTCACGATCAGCACAACGACGAGCACAACGCCGAGCACGATCCAGACGGCGCCCGAGTAGTCAGCCGGATCGCTGTCGCTGTCGCCGCCTGGATTGGGGTTCGACGCCGTCGAGCCAAGCGACGGCGACGGGGACGGATCAGCTCCGCGCTGGATGGTCACCGATCCAGCCGGCCCAGCTCCGGCCAGCGCCGTCGTGCCGGGTATCAGCACGAACAGGAGACCGAGCAGGCACGCCACCGCCATCGACCTACCAGTAATGCGCCTGATCAGCGTCATGGTCGTGGCTCAGTTTTCCTTCAGGGCGCGGGCAAGTTCGTCGCGTCCCATCTTCGAGCGCCCGGGCAGACCTCGTCGTTGTGCTTCGCGATACAGCTCTTGCCTGGTTTTCGGTTCCGAGCCGCCGGTGCGCTTCCGCTTCGCCACGGCAGCCCCCTGCTTGCCGAGCGCCGTGCGCTGCTGCTTCGGCATCTCGGCGATCGTCTTCTGCGACTTCGCGGCCTTAGCCGCCGAACGAACGTTCTTTCGCGCGGCCGCGCGCTGCTTTTCGGTAGCCATAACCGACCGGTGCCCATCCGAACCGCTGTCAAGCAGTCAGCTCTTCAACTGGTTGATCTTGTCCTTGAACAGGGTGGTCGCTATCGCGACCCGGTTGGGCTGACCCTTCAGGAATGCGAGGGCGAACTTCTTCGCCTGCTCGTAGTCGACCTTGCCCGGCAGCGGCGGTTCGTTCGGATCCACGTCCACGTCGACGAGCGCCGGGCCGTCGAAGGCCAACGCGTCCCTGAGCGCATCCTCGAGATCCCCCGGCTTGGTCACCTTCGCGCCGTACCCGCCGCACGCAGCCGCCCAGGAGGCGAAGTCGGCCGGCGGCTCGGGATAGCGGACACCGTGTTCGGGGTAGCCCAGCACCATCTGCTCCCAGAGGATCTGTCCCAGCGAATTGTTGTTGTTGACAACGACCTTGACCGGCAGACCGGCCCGGACAGCAGTCAGGAACTCCGCCATCAGCATCGCGAAACCACCGTCGCCGACGTACGCGATGACCTGCCGACCGGGAAAAGCGTGCTGGATCGCCAGTGCGTACGGCAATCCGGGCGCCATGCTCGCGAGCGTCCCGGAAAGATAGAACCTCCGCTCGTCCCGGATTGTCCAGTGCCGGGCGGCCCAGGTGGCGACCGTGCCGCTGTCACAGGTGAGGATCGCATCATCGCCGGCCAGTTCGTCGAGGAGCCCGACCACATACTGCGGGGCGATCGGGTCTCGTTCCGGCGACTCCAGAGCGGCCAGGTCCGACCGCCATTTCGCCATTGCCTTCTGGTACTTCTCCAGATGACGACGATCGGTCTTCCGGCTGACCAGCGGCAACAGTGCGCGCAGACCCTCCGCCGCGTCACCGATCATCGGTACGTCGGTGGGCATCCGCAGCCCGGCTCGGACCGGGTCGGCCTCGAGCTGAACGGTCCGCACCGACGAGGGATCCGGCAGGTGCTTGGTGTAAGGGAAGTTCGTCCCGACCATGAACAGTGTGTCGCAGTCCTCGATCAACTCCTCCCCCGGCCGCGTGCCGAGCAGCCCGATCCCGCCGACGGCGAACGGCGAGTCATCCGGGATCACGGCCTTCCCCGGCAGGGTTTTGATCACCGGTGCGCCGAGCTTGTCCGCGATCTGCAGTACCTCGTCACGGGCATGCAGTGCTCCCGCACCAACCAGCAGGGCCACCCGCGTACCCGCGTCGAGCAGTTCCGCCGCGGCCCGCAGGTCTTCCTGCCGTGGCAGCCCCGGTGGCGGCAGATACACCGGCGAGGTCACCGGCGGTCGTGCCGGTGCCACATGGGTGTACGGGTCCGCGTCCGCATCAGCAACCTGTACGTCGTTGGGCAACGTCAGGTGCGCAACTC
>JAWWOY010000684.1:0-10364 GCA_033851195.1 Kribbellaceae bacterium
GGTCTGGCCGGCCAGTTTCGCCTTGCTGCGCAGGCCGAGGCTCCGCTGCCGGAAGATCTTGATGAAGTCGTCCAGGAAGCCGACCGCGCCCATCCCGGCGAACAGGAACAGCACCAGCAGCGCCGACGCGCTCGGGGGGTCCATGGTCAACACCTTCGCCGCGAAGTAGCCGAGGATGACGGCGATGATGATGACCGTGCCACCCATCGTCGGCGTACCACGCTTGGTGTGGTGCGAGGTCGGGCCGTCGTCGCGGATCGGCTGGCCGTAACCACGTCTGACCAGCAGCGCGATCGCCAGCCGGGTGCCCAGCAGGGTGATGACCAGCGCGACCGCGCCCGCCAGCAGGATCGCCTTCACTGCGCGCCCTGCTCGAGCAGCGCCGCGGCCAGTCGCTCCAGGCCGACCGTGCGGGACGCCTTCACCAGCACCACGTCCCCCGGTCGCAGCTCCGCGCGGAGCAGTTCCAGCGCTGCCTCGATGTTGTCGGCGTAAGCGGACTCATTGCGCCTCGATCCTTCCAGCGATGATCCTTCCAGCGATGCACCCAGCTGGATCGGCCGGGCCGGCTCGGTCACCGCGACCAGCCGGTTCACATCCAGCCGCACGGCCAGCCGGCCGATCGCGTCGTGCTCCTCGGCTGCCGCCGTACCCAGCTCGCGCATCTCGCCGAGCACCGCCCAGGTCCGGGCGCCACGGGTACGGCCGATCGCGACCAGTGCCTTGAGCGCGGCCCGGACCGAGTCCGGGTTGGCGTTGTACGCGTCGTTGATCACGGTCACGCCGTCCGGGCGCTCGGTGATCTCCATCCGCCACTTCGAGACGTTCGCGGCGGAGTTCAGCCCGTCGGCGATCTGCTCCGGTGTCAGGCCGACCGCGTGCGCGACAGCGGCGCAGGCCAGCGCGTTCGACACCTGATGCTCGCCGATCAGCTGCAGTTGCACCGGCAACTCGTCACCGGCGAGGTGCAGGGTGAACCCGGCTCGGCCGTTGTCGTCGAGCGCGATCCCGGTGGCCCGGGCGTCCGCGTCCGGCGCCTCGCCGAAAGTCAGCACCTGCTGCTGGGTCCGCCGCGCCATCGCGGCGACCCGCGGATCGTCGGCGTTCAACACCGCGATGCCGCCCGGTTGCACGGCCTCGATCAACTCGCCCTTGGCCTGGGCGATCGCGTCCCGGCTGCCGAACTCGCCGAGGTGCGAGATGCCGACGTTCAGCACCAGCCCGATCCGCGGCGGCGTGATCCTGGTCAGATAGGCGATGTCACCGACATGGGCGGCGCCCATCTCGGCGACCAGGTAGCGGGTCTTCTCGTCGGCCTGCAGCGCGGTGAGCGGATGCCCGAGCTCGTTGTTGAACGAGCCCTTCGGTGCCACCGTCGGCCCGTACGGCGCCAGCACCTGCGCGATCAGGTCCTTCGTACTGGTCTTGCCCTGCGAACCGGTCAGCCCGATCACCAGGCAGTCGGGCAGTTGACGCATCACGTGCCGGGCCAGCTCACCGAGCGCCGTCTGCTGGTCCGCCACCACGATGCAGGGACTGCCCTCGATCGGCCGCGAGGTGAGCGAGGCAGTGGCGCCCTTCGCGGTCGCCGTCGCCACGAAGTCGTGGCCGTCCACGTTCTCACCCGGCAGCGCCACGAACAGCCCGCCGGGGACGACGAGGCGCGAGTCGATCACCACGGCGGCATCGACCACCGCTGCCGGATCGACACCGGCGAGCTGCCCTCGCACGATGGTGGCGAGTTCGCCGCAACTGAGTCGGATCACCGGGTCGCCTCCAACAGCTCACGCACGGTCTGCCGGTCGTCGAACGGGTGGATCACACCGTCGATGTCCTGGCCGGTCTCGTGGCCCTTCCCCAGCACCACCACGGTGTCGCCCGGTCCGGCCGACTCGATCGCAGTGGTGATCGCCGCGCGCCGGTCGCCCACCTCCCGCAGGTCCACCGTCGGGACGGCGGCCCGCGCACCCTCGATCGCCGCGGCCCGGATAGCGGCCGGGTCCTCGCTGCGCGGGTTGTCATCGGTCACGATCACCGCGTCCGCGGCCCGTGCCGCGGCCGCGCCCATCGCCGGCCGCTTGCCCGGGTCACGGTCGCCGCCACAGCCGACCACCACGATCAGCCGGCCCTTGGTCGCGCCGCGGGCCGCCCGCAGAGCCAAGCCGACCGCGTCCGGAGTGTGCGCGTAGTCGACCACCACTGTGAGGCCGTCACCGCGGGTGAAGGTCTCCATCCGCCCAGGCACCGCAGCCGTAGCCAGTCCAGCCGCGATCTCTTCGGCCGGTACGTCGAGCTGCCGCAGCATCGCTACCGCAAGCAGTGCGTTCGCCACGTTGAAGTCGCCAGGCAGCCTGATCTCGACGGTCAGGGTCTCCCCCGGCCCTTCGAAGTCCAGCACCGCGGTGCCGTGCTCCGACCGGTACGTGCCGGCGACGGTCCAGTCGGCGGCGCCGGTGGTCGACACCGTGACGAGCGGGACAACGGTCTGTGCCGCGAGCCGGCGGCCGTAGTCGTCCTCGATGTTCACCACGGCCAGATCGCAGCGCTCAGGCGTGAAGAGTGACGCCTTCGCCGCGAAGTAGGCCTCGAAAGTGCCGTGGAAGTCCAGGTGGTCCTGGGTCAGGTTGGTGAACCCGGCGACCGCGAACCGGGCACCGTCCACCCGGCCCATCGCCAGCGCGTGGCTGGACACCTCCATCGAACACCAGGCCACCGCCCGCTCGCGCATCACCGCGAACAACGCCTGTAGGTCGGTCGCCTCCGGAGTGGTCCGGACACTCTTCACGACCTCGTCCCCGATCCGCGTCTCGATCGTGCCGATCAACGCGGCCTGACCGACCCGCCGGAGTACGGCGTCGAGCAGGTAGCTGGTGGTGGTCTTGCCGTTGGTACCGGTGACTCCCAGCAGCCGCAACTCGCTGGTCGGCTCGCCATAGACCCGGGCTGCCACCGCACCGAGCACGTCGCGCGGCTTCGGTACGACAAGTACCGGCAGTCCGGTGGCCGCTGCACGCTCCTGGCCTGCGGGATCGGTCAGTACGGCGACCGCGCCCGCGGCTTGTGCCGCAGCCGCGAAGGCAGCACCGTGCGTCACTGCTCCCGGCAATGCGGCGTACAGGTCGCCGGGGAGGACGGAGCGTGAGTCGAGGGTGATGCCGGTTGCTGCGACGTCAGCGAGACCCGCCGGAGGCTTGGCTCGAGCGGTTCGAGCAAGTTCGGCGAGGCCGACCGGTACGGTCCGTCGCGGCCTGATGGCGGCAACGGCGCCGCCTGCGGCGATGGGTGTAGACACGGGCCCAGAGGCTACCGGTCCCGGGCCTGTGACACCTACCTGACTACCCGTGACACCTACCTGACTATCCGACTGCAGGCTGGCCGGCCCGCCGCTCACCAAGTCAGCGGGACGACGGGCGGCTTCGACCCGGTCGGCGGAACAGCGTACTTCTGCAGCGCATAGCTCATCACGTCGCGGAACACCGGGCCTCCCTGACCACCACCACTACGCCCGTTCGTCGGGTTCTGTAGTACGACGTACGTAACGAAGCGCGGGTTGTCCGCCGGCGCGAATCCGGCAAAAGAGGTCGCCCAGTTCTTGTAGCAACTGCAAGCCGGGTCCACCTCCTGCGCCGTACCGGTCTTGCCGGCGACGCGGTAGCCGGCGATCGCGGCCTTGGGGGCGGTACCGCCCTTGCCGGTGACGGCCTCCATCATCGTGGTGACCTCCTTGGCGGCAGTTTCGCTGACCACCCGGCGGGACTCGCCCGACGGGTTCGGGATCACCTTGCCATTGGCGTCCAGGTAGTTCTTCACCAGTTTGGGCGGCACGTAGACGCCACCGTTCGCGACCGTGTTCACCGCGGCGGCCATCTGGACGGCGCTGGCGGACAGACCCTGGCCGAACGCGACGTTCGACCGGGTCAGCTCACTCCACTCGTCACCCGGCGGCATTATGCCGCTACTCTCGCCCGGGAAGTTGAGCCCGGTCGGCTCGCCGAAGCCGAACTTGTGCAGGTAGGCGACGAACTCCGGCCGCGGCATCTGCTGCGAGGCCATCACGGTGCCGATGTTCGACGACTTCGCCACCACGCCGGCGATGGTCAGCTTGAGTTCGCCGTGGTCGAAGTAGTCCTTGATCGTCCGGCCCTGCACGGGGATGGCGCCCGGCACCTTCAGCTTGGTGTCGAGAGAGATCAGCCCGGCGTCGGCCAGCGCCGCCATCGTGACCACCTTCTGCACGCTGCCTGGCTCGTAGACCTGCTCCAGAGCCGGATTCTTCAGCGCGCTGGACGTCACCGGCTTGTTCGGGTCGTAGGTCGGATAGTTCGCCACCACCAGGAGTTGGCCGGTCTTGACGTCGATGGTGACGACCGAGCCGGACGCGGCCTTGTACTCCTTCACCGCCTGCTCGATCCGCCGCTCCGCGAACCACTGCAGATCGGCGTCCAGGGTGAGCTGCGCACTGACGCCGGGCTTCGGCTCCTCCACCGTGTGGTTGGCGTTCGGGATCTTGTTGCCCTTGGCATCGACCTCGTACATCGCCTTGCCGTCGTGACCCGACAGCTTGTCGTTCAGGCCGTACTCCAGCCCGGCCAGGCCCTTGCCCTCGGCGCCGAGGACGCCGACGACATTCGCGGCGATGGTGCCGTTCGGGTGGCTCCGGATCGGGTCGGACTCGGTGTAGATACCGACCAGAAGCGGCTGATTGGCCTTGCTCCGGGCCATGTTCTGGTCCTTCAGTTCGGCGTCGATCTGGTTCCAGGTCTGCGGGCTGACCTGGTGGGCCAGGTACACGAACCGGCCCTTGCGCGTCATCGCCGCCAGCAGCTTGTCGTACGTCGTACCTGGCAGCTTCGGCGCCAGCAGCGCGGCCAGGTCGGGCGCGACCTTCGAGGTCTGCGACGGGTCGGCGGTGATCGCCACCGCGTCCTCCGACACCGCCAGCGGTACGCCGTTGCGGTCCAGGATGTCGCCGCGGGAGGCCTGCAGGACGAAGAGCTTGGTGTTCTCCTTCGTGGCCGCGAGCGCGTACGAATTGGGGTCCACACCCTGCAGCATGATCAGCCGGCCGGCGAACAAAGACAGCACGAACGCCATCACCCCGAAGGTGACCCGCAGCCGCACCGCGGGACGGCCCAGCTTCAGCATCCGTGGCGGCCGCTTCGGCTTCGGCTTGCGCGGGGCGGGCGGGCGACGGTTCTGCGGCCGCTTCCGGGCCGGCGCAGCCTTCTTGGCGACGACCCGGCGGGGGCGCGCCATCCCGTCGGGTCCAGTACGCCGCTGGCGCGGGTTCTTGGCAGGGGCCACCTTCCGGGGGCGACCGGGCGCTGCCTCCTTCGCGGCGGCTCTGCGGGTGGCGTCGCCAGGGGCCGCCTTACGGGGTACGGCCTGGCGGGGTGCTGCCTTGCGCGGCGCGGTGCTGCCGGATGCTGCTGCCTTGCGGGGAACGGCCTTGCGCGGAACGGTCTTGCGGGGAACGGCCTTGCGCGGCGCGGGTTTGCCGTCGCTAGGGGTGGATGAGGAACGCTGGGCACCGGTCCGGCTGCTCTCCGTAGCACCCGGACGGCGGACCGGGGCCTTCCGGCGTGGGTCGCCTCGGTCCGGCTCACCACCACGCCTGCGTGGCGGTTCGCTGCCCCGTCGTTCCGTCATCCGATCATCCCCCTGTCGGTGGAGTGGTCCCTGTCCCTGTCGTCGCGGCCCTCGTCCTGGGTGGCTTACTGGTCTGCCCGGTCGGCGGCTTGGCGGTCGTCGGCTTGGCGGTCGTCGTACCGGTGGGCGGCTTGGTCGTGGTGGGCGGCTTGGTGGTCGGCGGGGTTGACGGCTTGGTGCCGGTAGGCATGCCCGGGCCGAACATCGCCGTACTTGTGCCGGCCTTGCCTTCCGCGGGCACGCCGAGCACCTTGCCGTCGGACAGCCGCAGGAAGACCGGGTTCGGGTTCGGCACCATGCCCATCCGCAGCGCCCGGTCCGCCAGGTTCTGCGGCGACTCGAGCGTGCGCACCTGGCGCTCCAGCTGCTCCTGCTGATCGCGCAGCTGACCGGCCTGCTGGTTCAGCGCGGTGACCTGGAAGGTGCCGCGCTGCAGCTCGGTGTTGAGCAGCAGCAGCCCGACCAGACCCAGGCCCAGCAACGCCACCACGAACAGCACGAATGGCATCCGCGGCGGCCGGAAGGGCGCGCCGTACACGACCCGGAGCTTCGGCTTCGGCCTGCTCGCCGGAGCCGGCTGGGTCGCCGACGCCGCCCGCGCCTTCGCCGTACTGAAGGCAGTGCTCATCAGGCCACCAGTCCTCTCGTCCGGATCCGCTCAGCCGCCCGGACCCGCGCCGAGGCAGCCCGCGGGTTCTGCGCGACTTCTTCCTCGGTCGGCCGTTCGGCGCCACGGGTGAGCAGCTTGAGGTACGGCTCGTGACCGGCCGGGATCACCGGCAGGTCGTCGGGCACATCGCTGCGGGTGCCGACGGCCAGCGTCTGCTTGGCGATCCGGTCCTCGAGCGACTGGTAGCTCATCACCACGATCCGCCCGTGCACGGCCAGCGCTTCGATCGCGGCGGGCAGCGCGCGGCGCAGTACGTCGAGCTCGGCGTTGACCTCGATCCGGAGCGCCTGGAAGGTTCGCTTGGCCGGGTGCCCCCCGGTACGACGGGCCGCCTGCGGGATCGCGTTGCGGACCAGCTCGGACAGCCGGGCGCTGGTGGTGAACGGCTCGGTCTCCCGGGCCTTCACGATGCGATCCGCGATCCGCCGGGCGAACTTCTCCTCGCCGTACTGGAAGAGGATCCGGGCCAGCTCCGCCGCGCTGTAGGAGTTGAGGATGTCCGCGGCGGTGGTCGGCGCGGTGTCGTCCATCCGCATGTCCAGCGGCGCGTCCTGCGAGTAGGCGAAGCCCCGGTCGGCCTCGTCCAGCTGCATCGAGGAGACGCCCAGGTCGAAGAGGATCCCGTCGATCGCGGGGATGTCGAGATCGGCCAGCAGTTGCGGCAGCTCGTCGTACACGGCGTGCACCAAGGTGATGCGTTCCGCGTACGGCGCGAGCCGCTCGCCGGCCAGCCGGAGTGCGTTGGGGTCCCGGTCGAGCCCGATCAGCCGGGCCTCCGGGCAGCTCTGCAGCAGGGCCTCGGAATGTCCACCGAGGCCGAGCGTGGCATCGACGAGGACGGCGCCCGGGTGAGCGAGGGCGGGAGCGAGCAGCGCAACGACCCGGTCGAGCATCACGGGCACGTGGCTGGGGGTCGGCTGGGAAGTCGGCATGGCGTCAGCCCACCGGTCCCCGCGTACCGCGCTCAGCACCGTGCATCTCGACCCTTCCATAGCCGCCGAGGCGACCCTGCCCCCGCGGGTTTGACACTGCTGACTGCTGTTCGTGACGGTTGATGCTGTTGCTGTTCGTCCGGTCAGATCGCGGGTACGCCTTCCGGGGAAGTACCTACTTGTCTCCCCTTGGCGCCGGGGAAGTGGCGCCAAGTTGCGGTAGGTCGGAAGTCGGACCCGTGATCTCACCGGACGAATCGCGTCGGCTCGACTGCGGGCGGCAGCCTCAGAAAATGCCGGGCAGTACCTCCTCGGACAGGTCGGCGAATGCCTGCTCCTGCTCCGCGGAGTACCGGTTCCAGCTCTCTGTGTTCCAGATCTCCACCCTGTTCATCGCCCCGATGACGACACATTCGCGATCCAGTCCCGCGTAATCGCGAAGCATCGGCGGGATGGTGACCCGGCCCTGCTTGTCCGGTGTCTCGTTCGAGGCACCGGCGAACAACATCCGCAGATAGTCCCGCGCACCCTTGTTGGTGATCGGAGCCTGCTTCAACTGCTCGGTCAGTTGGACGAACTCCGCTTCGGGCCAGACGAACAGCGACCGCTCCTGTCCGCGTGTGATCACGAGGCCCTCTGCCAACTCGTCCCGGAACTTCGCCGGTAGGAAGAGCCGGCCCTTGTCGTCGAGCTTGGGGAGGTGAGTTCCGAGGAACATGCGCTGTTCCACCTCCCCGTTGCGGACTCCCGACTCAGGTTCAGCTGTGCGTTTTCCACCATTGCAGTACCACTGCGCTCCACCATACTCCACTTTGCACCACCGTCAACCAAATGCGGCCCGTTTTGCTCCCCCGTACGCTTGGGTCACGGCTTCATGACTGTGAGGTGTGCGTGTCGGCTATGGACCCTGAGACACTGCGAAGGAAATCAGTCCGCGATCTAGGCCCGACCCCTGCCGCGGGTCACAATGAGTCGGCTATCAACCAAATGGGAGGACTCAGGGTGAGCACCACCGCGACCAGCTCGGTGACCGGCTTCGAAGAGCTGACAGAGGTGGCGGGACGGGTCCGCCGAGCCATCGAGCAAGTGATCGAGGGCAAACCCGATGTAGTCGAGGTAGCCGTCACCGTGCTTCTCGCCGAAGGCCATCTACTGATCGAGGACGTGCCCGGCGTCGGTAAGACGATGCTCGCCAAGGCGCTGGCCCGGTCCATCGACTGCACCGTGCGGCGGATCCAGTTCACGCCGGACCTGCTGCCGTCGGACATCACCGGCGTGTCGGTCTTCAACCAGGAGATCCGCGATTTCGAGTTCAAGCCCGGCGCGGTGTTCGCGAACATCGTCGTCGGCGACGAGATCAACCGCGCCTCACCGAAGACACAGGCCGCGTTGCTGGAGTCGATGGAGGAGCGCCAGGTCACCGTCGACACCACCACCTACCAGCTCGAAGCGCCGTTCATGGTGATCGCGACCCAGAACCCGATCGAGATGGAGGGCACCTATCCCCTCCCCGAGGCACAACGCGACCGCTTCATGGCGCGGCTGTCGATGGGTTACCCGGAGCCGGCGGCGGAGCTCCGGATGCTCGACGGCCACGCTGCGGCCGAACCGCTGGACTCGCTGCTACCGGTGACGGACGGCCAGCAGATCCTCCGACTGGTCAAGACCGTCCACTCCGTGCACGTCTCCGAAGCAGTCAAGGAGTACGCCGTCGCGCTGGTCGGCGCGACCCGTCGGTCCCAGGAGCTCAGGCTCGGCGCCAGCCCGCGGGCGACGCTGCACCTGATCCGGGCCGCCCGGGCCGCGGCCGCGCTGGATGCGCGCGAGTTCGTGCTGCCGGACGACCTGCAGGAGCTCGCCGTACCGGTGCTGGCGCACCGCGTGCTGCCGGCGGCCGAAGCCCACCTCGGCGGGCGCGGCGCATCCGACATCATCGCCGGGCTGGTGGCCTCCGTCCCGCTGCCGCGCAACCGTCGCGATTAACGAGGCGGCAGGCAGATGAGACAAGCCCTCAGAGGGCTGACCACCAGAGGGCGCGCCTTCGTCGCCGCCGGGGTGACTGCTTCGCTGTGCGCGTTGCTCCTCGGACAGAAGGACCTGCTGCGGGTCGGCATCCTGCTGATAGCACTGCCGCTGGTCGCCGCACTGGTGGTCGGCCGGACCAGGCTCCGGCTGCAGGTCCACCGCAGCCTGGCCCCGGACCAGGTGCCGGTCGGTGGCCAGGCCACGGTGGAGCTGACGCTCAGCAACCAGGGCAGGATGCCGGCCGGACTGTTGTTGTTGGAGGACCGGATCCCTTACGTGCTCGGGCACCGGCCGCGGTTCGTCGTCGACCGGGTCAGCCCGAATTGGCGGCGTACGGTCACCTATCCGGTGAAGTCCGACGTCCGAGGCCTGTTCCAGGTCGGGCCGTTGATGCTGACGGTGGCCGACCCGTTCGGGTTGGTGGAGACCAGCCGTACCTTCGCCCGCAGCCAGCGCCTGCTGGTCACGCCGCGGGTCTACAAGCTGCCGACCGTCCGGCTCGGCGCCGACCGGGCGGGCTCCGGCGAGAACAGGCCACGCGCCATCGCCGCCGCGGGTGAGGAGGACGCCACCGTCCGCGAGTACCGCGATGGCGACGACCTGCGCCGGGTGCACTGGCGCTCGACGGCGCGCCGCGGCTCACTGATGGTCCGCCGGGAGGAGCAGCCCTGGCAGAGCCGGTGTGCGATCTTCCTGGACGCGCGCACCACTTCGCATCACGGGCACGGACCCTCGGCCAGCCTCGAGTGGGCAGTCAGCGCGGCCGCCTCGATCGGCACCGACGTGATCCGCCGCGGCTACGCGACCACCATGCTGGGCGGTCCGACCACGCTGTCGGCGATCACCCGACGTACTTCCAGTGCAGTCCACCAGCCGCTCACCAGCCAGCAGCTCCTGACCGAATGCGCCACCGTCGAAGAACACAAGTACGCCGAGGTCGGCCCACTGCTGACGGTCGATCGACAGACGCAGGAACCCAGCCTGGTGGTCGCCATCCTCGGCGTCTGCGGCTCCGAGGACATCACCGCCTTGAACCGCTGGCGCAGCAACCAGGCGACCGGAGTCGCACTCTTGCTCGACGCCGCCAG
>JAWWOY010000998.1:0-6070 GCA_033851195.1 Kribbellaceae bacterium
GCCGCCGCCCTTGCCGCGGCGTACGACGACATCGAGGCGATCGCCGCTGCCAGCGAGGAGGAGTTGGCCGAGATCGAGGGGGTCGGCCCGACGATCGCGACGGCCGTGATCGAGTGGTTCACCGTCGACTGGCATCGCGAGATCGTCGACAAGTGGCGAGTTGCGGGGGTCCAGATGCGGCAGGAGCGAACCGGGCCCAGCGTGCCGCAGACGCTCGCCGGGCTGTCGATCGTGGTGACCGGAACGGTCGAGGGGTTCAGCCGGGACGAGGCGACCGAGGCGATCGTCGCGCGCGGCGGCAAGGCGGCCAGTTCGGTGTCGAAGAAAACCTCGTTCGTGCTGGTCGGTGACTCGCCTGGTTCCAAGTACGACAAGGCGGTCCAGCTCGGTGTACCGATCCTGGACGCGACCGGCTTCCGGGCACTGCTGGATGACGGGCCCGAGGCTGCGGCCGAGCTCGCCACTCGCCCATCGGAGACAGAGGCTTAGAAGGCACCTTGACCGGCGACCGATCCAGCGGTCCGAGTGATCCGTCGGACTGTTAGTTTCGACCCCTATTCGTGGGTTTCTAAGGAGCGACTATGACGACGCCGCCAGAAGGGCCGTGGGGTCCTGGGCAGCCGGGGGGACAGCCGGGGCCACAACAAGGTCAGGGCGGCTGGGGTCAGCAGCCCGGCCAGGGCGGTGGCGGTTGGGGTCAGCGCCCCGGCCAGCAGCCGCCCGCGCAGGGCGGCCAGCCCGGTCAGCAACCTCCGCAGCAGGGCGGCGGCGGATGGGGTCAGCAACCAGGTCAAGGCCAGCAGCCCGGTCAGCAGCCCGGCCAGGCTGGCGGCGGTTGGGGTCAGCGCCCCGGCCAGCAGCAGCCTCCGCAGCAGGGTGGCGGCTACCAGCAGCAATCCTGGGGCCGGCAGGGCCAGCAGGGCCAGCAGCCCGGCCAGCAGGGTTGGCAACAGCAACAGCAACAGCAGCAGGGGCAGCAGCCCTGGCAGCCGGGAGGTCCCGGCGCCGGCAAAGGCCCGGGTGGCTCCGGCAAGGACAAGATGCCGCTGATGATCGGTGGTGGTGTGATCGGCGTGGTGCTGATCGGCCTGCTGATCTTCCTCGGTGTCCACGCCCTCGGCGGTGACAAGCCCAGCGCTGACCCGTCGAACCAGCCGACCGGCGCGCCGACGACCCCGGGTGGCGACCCCACGAGCGGACCGCCTTCCGACGGGCTCGGCAACGCGACCGGGCAGGCGAAGAGCGCGACCGACAAGCTGCAGGCCCTGCAGTACCAGTGCAGCGACCTGTTCAACGGCCCGCAGGGCGCGCACCGCGGCTGCTTCAAGTACTCCGGTGCCACCGCGGCCGAGGTGGTGTTCCAGTTCCAGTCGGACGGCACCATCATCGGCGTCCTGGTGCGGTCCTCCGACACGGACAACGTCAACAACGCGGCCGTCACGTTCGACGCCGCGCTGCAGGCGATCGGTAACGACACCTTCGGCGGCAGCGAGGTCGCGAAGGTCCAGCAGGCCGTCAAGACCGGTCAGAAGACGGGCAAGGTCGGTAGCACCTGGGGCGAGTTCGACCTGCGCAACGACGGCGACCAGCTCCGGTTGACCGGAGGCAAGTCCGGCTCCGACTCGCTGGACCTGCCGCGCAAGGAGTTCCAGACCACCGAGGCCGCAATGACCGCAGGCTTCAAGGCCAAGGGCTACGAGTGCACCTCGTCGTGCCGCAAGAAGGTCGGCCAGTCCGGTTCGCAGTACGTCTTCGGCATCGGAACCAACGGCGGTCTGCGGACCATCACGATGCGGGCCTCCGGCGGACCGGCTGAGGTGAAGGCCGCGATGCCGGCTGTCACCGCGGACACCTTCGCCATCGTGAAGGGCCCCGACGTAGCTGCCCTGAAGGCCTGGATCGCGGCCCGCTCTGACGGCAAGTCGTACGCTGGTTACGTGAGCGGATGGCGGGTCGAGATCACCGGTGAGACTGACACCGATTATGCCTCGCAGTCGGTGGACATCAGCTACGAGTCGTTCTACGTGTGATGAAGTTCAAGCCGGACAAGCGTGAGCCTCGGGAGGTGGCCAAGCCGCCGCCCGAGGCACTCGCACGGGTGGAGGGCGGCGGTCCCTGGGGGCCGACCCAGTTCGACCTGCCCGACCGCAGCGGCAACTCACAGGCGATCGTCATCGTCGTACTGGTCGCTGTCGTCCTGTTGCTCGTGATCGCCGGCTTCTGGACCCTGGTCTACTTCCAGATCACCTGATCGCACAGCACAAAGCCTCCCCGGCCGGACCCGGGGAGGCTTTCGCTTTGTCTTGGGTGGTCCAGGTTGTCCGGGCTGGTTCAGGCGGTGGCGTGGATGGTGACGGCGAGGCTGGCGAGGTAGCTCAGCCGGGCCACCTCGGAACCGAGGAACTCGGGCCCGCCGCGACGTCCGATCACCAGCACCCGGCTGCCCGACTCCAGTGGCGCGGCGACCAGCACGGACTCCGCCAGCCCCTTGCTCTCCGGAGCGGCCAGGGTGGTCGCCTTCTCCAACGGCAGCCACTGGTTCACCAGGTCGCCGAACTCCGGCGTCGCACTGGTCTCCAGCGCGACCTTGATCTCGCCGCCGGTCCCGTCCAGCAAAGCGGCCCAGTCTGCGTGCAGCACCGAGGGCGCCTGCTCGACCAGGATGTCGATCGCCTCGGCCGGCGCCGAGGTCATCTGCTCCACAGCTTCGAGGTCCATGTGCAGCCCACCGCCGGCGCCGTACCGGGAGAACCAGATCACCTCGACGTCCGGGACGCCGTTGCAGGCCGAGACCAGCCGGTCGGGCAGCACACCCGGCGGCAGGTCGACCACCACGTCGTCGACGGCGGTGCCGTTCTCGCGTCGGTGCTCCACGATCTCGATCGCGTGAATGTCGGCCTGGACCTCGCCGAGGGCGCTTGCCACCACACCCAGTGAGCCAGGGCGGTCCGGGAGGACCAATCGCAACAGGAACACCTGACGATCATCTCCCACCCGAGAAACTACAGCGTGACGCCCTGTCGGGATCAATGTTACAGAGCGGAACAAAGGAATGCGCCACCCGTTCTCACCTGCTGAGCTTAGTGGTCGGAGCCAGGCTCTAGGATGGGCCGGTCAGCATCGGAGCAAGTCCCGGTGACGACCCACCAGCCGTACTGCAGACCATTGGAACCTTCATGCCATCGATTACCCGCGAAGAGGTCGCGCATCTCGCGCGACTGGCGCGGATCGAGCTCACCGGTGACGAGCTCGACCATCTCGCTCCGCAGCTCGACCAGATTATCGACTGGGTCGCGCACGTCAGCGATGTGGCCGCCGAGGATATCCCGCCGACGTCGCATGCGCTGCCGCTGACGAATGTGATGCGCGAGGACAAGAACCAGCCTTGCCTCACCCCGGAGCAGGCGCTGTCCGGCGCGCCGGCTGCGGAGGAGCAGCGCTTCCGGGTGCCGCGGATCCTGACCGAGGAGGCGTGATGAGCGACCTGACCCGCAAGACGGCCGTCGAGCTGGCCGAGCTGATGAGTTCCGGCCAGGCGAGCTCGGTCGAGATCACCCAGGCGCACCTGGACCGGATCGGCGCTGTCGACGCCACCGTGCACGCGTTCCTGCATGTCGACACCGAGGGCGCCCTGGCCCAGGCCGCTGCGGTCGATACCCAGCGCGCCGCGGGGGAGCAGCTCGGCCCGCTGGCCGGTGTACCGCTGGCGTTGAAGGATGTGCTGACCCAGAACGGCGTACCGACGACGGCCGGCTCGAAGATCCTCGAGGGCTGGAAGCCGCCGTACGACTCGACCGTGGTGCAGCGGCTGCGTGCGGCCGGCATCGTCATCCTCGGCAAGACCAACATGGACGAGTTCGCGATGGGCTCGTCGACGGAGAACTCGGCGTACGGCACGACCCACAACCCGTGGGACCTGAGCCGGATCCCGGGCGGTTCCGGCGGCGGTTCGTCGGCCGCACTGGCCGCGTTCGAGGCCCCGCTGGCGATCGGCACCGACACCGGCGGCTCGATCCGCCAGCCCGGTTCCGTCACCGGTACCGTCGGCGTCAAGCCCACGTACGGCGGAACGTCGCGGTACGGGTTGATCGCCCTCGCTTCGAGCCTCGACACCCCTGGCCCCTGTGCGCGGACCACTCTCGACGCGGCGCTGCTGCACGAGGTGATCGCCGGTTACGACCCGATGGATTCGACCTCGATCGACCGGCCGGTCCCGCCGGTGGTCGAGGCGGCTCGTCGTGGCGACGTGCACGGCCTGAAGATCGGCGTGGTGAAGGAGTTGGGCGGCGAGGGCTACCAGCCCGGCGTCGAGGCCCGCTTCCGCGAGGCGGTCGAACTGCTGACCAAGCTCGGTGCCGAGGTGGTCGAGGTGTCGTGCCCGAACTTCGACTACGCGCTGCCGGCGTACTACCTGATCCTGCCGAGCGAGGCCTCGTCCAACCTGGCCAAGTTCGACGCGATGCGGTTCGGTCTGCGGGTCGGCGACGACGGCGAGAACGACGCCGAGAAGGTGATGGCCCTTACCCGGGCGGCCGGCTTCGGCGCCGAGGTCAAGCGCCGGATCATGATCGGCACGCATGCGCTGTCCAGCGGTTACTACGACGCGTACTACGGCCAGGCGCAGAAGGTTCGCACGCTGATCGCGCGCGACTTCGAGAAGGCCTACGAGAAGGTCGACGTGCTGGTGTCGCCGGCCACACCGACCACCGCGTTCCCGATCGGCGAGCGGATCAACGACCCGATCGCGATGTACAAGAACGACCTCTGCACGATCCCGTCCAACCTGGCCGGCAACGCGGCGGCGTCGTTCCCGTGCGGCCTGGCCGACGAGGACGGCTTGCCGGTCGGCTTCCACGTGATGGCGCCGGTGATGCGCGATGAGCTGCTCTACACCGTCGGTTCCGCGTTGGAGTCGGCCCTGGCCGAGCAATGGGGCGGCGTGCTGATGTCCAAGGTTCCGGAGCTGGAGATCTCCCGATGACTGCTGTTGCCGAAGTACTCGACATCGACTCCGCGCTGGCTCGGTTCGACCCGGTGATGGGGCTCGAGGTGCACGTCGAGCTGAACACCGTCTCGAAGATGTTCTGCGGTTGCCCGACCGCGTTCGGCGCCCCGCCGAACACCCAGACCTGCCCGGTCTGCCTCGGACTGCCCGGCGCCCTCCCGGTGCTGAACGCGCGTGCCGTCGAGTCCGCGATGAGGATCGGCCTGGCGCTGAACTGCGAGATCGCGCAGTGGTGCCGGTTCGCCCGGAAGAACTACTTCTACCCGGACATGCCGAAGAACTTCCAGACCTCCCAGTACGACGAGCCGATCGCCTTCAACGGGTGGACCGAGGTGGTGGTCGACGGTGAGACGTACCGGATCGAGATCGAGCGCGCCCACATGGAGGAGGACACCGGCAAGTCCACCCACGTCGGTGGCGCGACCGGCCGGATCCATGGCGCCAGCCACTCGCTGGTCGACTACAACCGGGCCGGTATCCCGCTGATCGAGATCGTGACGAAGACGATCGAGGTGCCGGGGGACAAGGCCGCCGCCGTTGCCAAGGCCTACGTCAGCATGCTGCGGGATCTCCTGCTGGCGCTCGACGTCTCCGACGTACGGATGGATCAGGGGTCGCTGCGCTGCGACGCCAACCTGTCGCTGAAGCCCAAGGGAAGTTCGGTCCTGGGCACCCGCACGGAGACCAAGAACGTCAACTCGTTCCGGTCGGTCGAGCGCGCGGTGACCTATGAGATCACCCGGCAGGCCGCCATCTTGGCTGCCGGCGGCAAGATCGTCCAGGAGACCCGGCACTGGCACGAGGACACCGGCATCACCACCTCGGGCCGGGAGAAGTCCGACGCCGAGGACTATCGGTACTTCCCGGAGCCCGACCTGGTCCCGATCGCTCCGTCCCGCGACTGGGTCGAGGAGCTGCGCAAGACCCTGCCCGAGCCGCCGCCCGCGAAGCGGCTGCGGCTGCAGACCGAGTGGGGCTTCACGGATCTGGAGATGCGCGACGTCGTCAACGGCAACGCGCAGACCCTGATCGAGCGGACCGTCGGCCTCGGCGTCGCTCCGGCGG
>JAWWOY010000690.1:0-5841 GCA_033851195.1 Kribbellaceae bacterium
CGGCTCCAAGGTCGAGCTGTCGGACTTCGGCCCACTCCAGGTCTGCACCGGTGTGGGGCGCCGACTCGCCGGCGGATCACCACGAGGTCACCACAGTGGGTGGCGCGGGTCTCGTCATCGCCATAGTCCCGGCGCCGCTGGGAGTACTCAGGCGAGGCGGAGACAGCGACGGGCCGAGAAGCTGACCAGTCCGAGCGGTGTAAGAACGAAACTCGTCACCCAGACCATGTTCCAGAGGCCGGTGCTGCTCGAAGACGAGCCCGAGAACCCCATACAAACGGCCGTCACGCCAACCAGGGCGCAGCTGAGCAGAGTGAAGGTCCCGGTCACCCTGGTCGCGCGGTCACGCACCGCCGGGAGCCGGACACCGGCACCGCAAGCGACGATCGCCAGCAATGCTCCGGTGATCGACAGAATTCCGGCGAGTTCGACGAACTGATTCAGGAAGACCTCCACCGGCCCGTTTCCGTTTTCGTCCTGGTTCCAGGGCCAGGCTCCCTCGTGCCAGATGACAGGCTGGGCCAGCATCACCAGGCACAACAGCACGGCGGTCCGCCGACCCTGTGCATACCCGAGCTCGGCCCGGTATCCAGGCACCACCGTGGCCAGTTCGCCGAAGTCCGCCACAGCTCGCTGCTCGGCCTCCCAGCGGCTCAGACCATCGGCCTCCTCGAAGGCCTCGGTGGCATCGATCAGGCCGTCCCGCGCCTCGGCCAGCAGGTCGGCCTTCTTCCGGCGCGGGCCGCTCAGTGCACGGCCGAGGCCGGCGATGTACGCGTCGACCGGAGCGGTGGCGGTGATCGTTCCACGACTGGGCACGGTTATCAGTATGCGGACATCCGCACCGGACCACGTCCGGGGTGCCACTGAGCTACCCCTGGTTCGGGGTCAGGGAGTGGTGACCTTCGCGCCGGGAGACCCGCCACCAGACGAGGCCGGCGTACGACATCAGCACCAAGGCGAAGCAGATGATCTGGACCAGCCAGGTGTAACCGGCGGGGTAGACCGTGCCGTCGATGTAGTGCTGGATGTATCCCCCGGCGTACGGCTGCTCCCCACCTCTCACGCGCAGGTTCTTCTCGAGCGCGGTCAACGGGCAGCTGATGCCGAAGACAACGGTGGACAGGTTCCACAGCACGACCAGCAGATGGGGCCAAAGCACCCACTGCCACCGCCAGGCGAGAAAGCCCGCGATCACGAAGAAGATCAGCAGCGCCCCGTGCGCCACCATCACCAGGTCGGCCAGGAGACGGTACAGCACGGGCGGCTACCGAAGCTGGTTCCGGCTGAGCGCGTCCCGGACGGTGACAGGCGCTGGTGGTGCGTGCTCGGGACGGATCTTGCCCATCAGCCGCTCGACCGCGGCCTCCACATCAGTGCGCCAGGTGACGGTCGATCGCAAGTCCAGCCGGAGCCGTGGATTGCGGGGATGGTCCCGCACCACGCCGAACCCGACCGCCTGCAGGAAGTCGGTCGGCCAGACACAGCCCGGCCCGTCCCACCGTGAGTCGCCAAAGGCTTCGACCGCCCGGAAGCCGCGCTTCAGAACGTCCTTGGCCACTGCCTGGACGACGATCTTGCCGAGCCCGAGGCCCAGGTAGCGAGGCAGCACCCGGCCAGTCGCGAGCACCACCGCGTCCGGACTCGCCGGTGCCGTCGGGAAGGCCTGGATCCGGGGTAGGTAGCTCGCCGGGGCGTAGATCGCATAGCCCGCGGGTTCGTCGTCGACGTACAGGACGACGCCGGCAGTACCCCAGTCGAGCAGAAGCTGTGAGAGCCAGGCCTCCTTCTCCAGCCCGGTGCCGCCGTTGCGAGCGGCCTGCCGGGCGGCGACGGGATCGAGTTCCCAGAAGACGCAGGAACGGCACGGCACCGGCAGCTCGTCAAGATTGGCGAGCGTGAGCGGTTCCAGCCGTCGCGCCATTCAGCACATCCGGTACTTCATCCGACGGCCGGCGCCGGGACTTTGACACCTGGTGTGCTGGCCGCCTCGGGGGCGACGTACCGCTGTTGCACCTTGGCCGCGGGTTGCCGCCGGAACAACTCGCCGGCGAACCCGCCAAGGACGCCGAGTAGCAGACCACCCAGCGCCCAGACGAACGCCTTCCCCACATTCATCCTGATCCTGCCCCCTTCCACCGCACTCCCTGGTCACGCCGGGGCGCCGATGACGACTGTGGGCCCGTCTCAACTGCCAGTCGGCGGCGTGAACGAACCTGCCCCTATAAGGCATGGTAGTGAGAGGTTGCAGCGATCGGCAGTCCGGGCGGGCGAACACACGCGGACGGCTTCGGCGTAACCTGATATCTTCCCTGTCCGCTTGGAGCGCTCCGTGAGTTCTGACCTGCCCGATGTCCGGCACACCCGTCTCGACAACTATGTCGACCGGTATGCAGTCCGGACCAAAGGCATGACCGCGTCGGAGATCCGCGCGCTGTTCTCGGTGGCAAGCCGGCCCGAAGTGGTGTCGCTGGCGGGCGGCATGCCGAACATCGCCGGACTGCCGCTCGACGTGGTCGGCAGCGCGGTCCGCGACCTGGTGATCGACAACGGCGCGGTCGCGATGCAGTACGGCTCGGGTCAGGGCGATCCGATCCTGCGGGACCAGATCTGCGACGTGATGCGGCTCGAGGGCATCGACGCCCACCCGGACGATGTGGTCGTCACGGTCGGCAGCCAGCAGGCCGTCGACCTCGTCACCCGAGTGTTCTGCGACCCCGGCGACGTGGTGATCTGCGAAGCCCCCTCATATGTCGGCGCGCTGGGTGTCTTCCGCGCCTTCCAGTGCGAGGTCGTGCATGTGGCGATGGACGACGACGGGGTCCAGCCGGAGGCGCTGGAGCAGGCGATCGCGTCGGTACGGGCCGCGGGAAAGAAGATCAAGTTCTTCTACACGATCCCCAACTTCCACAACCCGGCCGGCGTCTCGCTGTCGGCGGAGCGCCGCAGCAAGGTGCTGGAGATCTGTCAGCGAGCGGACCTGCTGGTGCTGGAGGACAACCCGTACGGACTGCTCGGTTTCGACGGTGACCCGCATCGTGCGCTCCGCGCCGACGACCGCGAGGGCGTCATCTACCTCGGCTCGTTCTCCAAGACCTTCGCCCCGGGCTTCCGGGTCGGCTGGGCGGTCGCGCCGCACGCGGTGCGGGAGAAGCTCGTGCTGGCGCAGGAGTCGGCCACCCTGTGTCCGCCGGTGTTCAGCCAGTTGGCCATCTCGTCGTACCTGACCAGGCATGACTGGCTGGGGCAGGTGAAACAGTTCCGGGAGATGTACCGCGAACGTCGCGACGCGATGTTGGCCGCACTCGCCGAGAAGATGCCTGCGGCGACGACCTGGACCCGGCCGGGTGGCGGGTTCTACGTCTGGCTCACCCTGCCGGACGGGCTCGACGCCAAGGCGATGCTGCCTCGCGCGGTTACCGCGCGGGTCGCCTATGTGCCCGGAACCGCCTTTTTCGCCGACGGTTTCGGATCGCAATGTATGCGGCTGTCCTACTGCCATCCGACCCCGGAGCGGATCACCGAGGGTGTGTCCCGGCTGTCTGCTGTAATCAATGAGGAGCTGGAGCTCCGTCAGACCTTCGGTCCGCTGCCTCCCGGTGCCGGCCGAGACTACGACGCACCGGGTCCGGAGCTCAGCTAGTGTCCCGTAAAGGGACAGCCCTCACGGGACACTCCAGTGACGTGCCGATGCAGGACACTGGTGCTGCAGGCGTTGGCAGGCTGGGCACGGCGCGTGCTGGCCGGGGCCTAGCGGTACCGTTCGATTGGGCCTCGGGACCGGCGCCCCGCCGGAGTCGCCCACGAGTGATCGGGAATGTTCAATGAGTGATCTGGGTCGAGTGCTGGTGCTGGCCGGCGGACTGTCACACGAACGCGACGTCTCGCTGCGGTCCGGCCGGCGGGTTTCCGAAGCGCTGCGCAGTGTCGGTGTCGAGGTCGAGCAACGAGACGTCGACGGCACCTTGGTCGAGCGGCTGCGCAGCGATCCACCCGACGCGGTGTTCCCAGTCCTGCACGGCGTCACCGGTGAGGACGGCGCACTGCGCCAGGTCCTCGACCTGTACGGCGTCCCGTACGTCGGCGCCGACGCCTCGGCGTGCCGGACCGCCTTCGACAAACCGGTCGCCACAACGATGGTCCGCTCGGCCGGCTTGCACACCCCGGAGTCGGTGGTGCTCGGGCATGACACGTTCCGGGAGCTCGGCGCTGCCGCGCTGATGGAGTCGGTGATTGCCCAGATCGGCCTGCCGCTGGTGGTGAAGCCCGCCCGCGGTGGATCCGCGCTGGGCGCCTCCATCGTCCGATCAGCCGATCAACTGCCGTCGGCGATGGTGAACTCCTACGCCTACGGCCCGGTCGCGTTGATCGAGCGGTACGTCGACGGCACCGAGGTCGCGGTGACTGTGGTGGACACCGGCGATGGCCCGCGTGCCCTGCCCGCGGTCGAGATCCGGCCCGACTCCGGCTTCTACGACTACGAGGCCCGCTACACCGCCGGCGCCACCCAGTTCGTCGTACCGGCGGAGTTGGACGAGTCGGTCGCCAACGCCTGCGCCCAAGCGGCCGTCACCGCCCACCGGGCCTTGGGGCTGCGAGACCTGTCGAGGTCCGATCTGGTCGTGGATGCCGAGGGTGTGCCCTGGTTCCTCGAGGTTAACGTCGCACCGGGCATGACCGAGACTTCGCTCGTCCCCTTGGCCGCCGAGGCCGCCGGGCTGGAGCTCGGCGTACTGTGCCGCGACCTGCTTGCTGCTGCCGCCGCACGTTGAGGTCCTGATGCCGGTTGCCCCCACCACAGCCAGCCTGGTGCCTATCGTGCCAGGACGGGCCCCCCGTGGGCTGCTAGTGGTCCTGTGACCGCCCCGTCGATGAGTCCGCCCTCAGAGCCTGCTGCCGATCCCGATCGGCCTGAGCGGCCGCTATGGCGCACGATCCTGACGCCTCGCTGGTCGGGCCTGCTGGCACTGGCCGTCGCTATCGCCGCAGTGATGTGCGTCCTGGGGGTCTGGCAGCTGGGCGTCTACCAGTCGAAGACCGCCGCCGCCACGGCCAAGCAGGCCGAGATCGCCCCGGTCGCCCTGCAGTCGCTGTTCTCGATCGACTCCGGACTGCCGTCCAAGGCCGTCGGCCGACGCGTGACCGTGTCTGGCACCTGGGGACCTGCTGCCGACCAGATCTTCGTCTCGGATCGCCGGTACGGCGACCGCGACGGCTTCTGGGTCGTCACCCCGTTGCTGCTGGCCGGCGGGGACGGTTCCACTGAAGCCAGCAAGGCGGCCGGTGCGGTGATGATCATCCGTGGCTGGGTTCCAACGGTCGAGAGCCGGGAGGCGCTGCCGCCGGCAGGCCGGGTACAGGTCATCGGTGCAGTCACCGCATCCGAGGCCGAGGATGCGTCCGGCGCAGCGGCGAAGGGCCGGGTCCTGCAATCCCTGCGGATCCCGACGATGGTGCACCTCGTCGACTACCGCGTGTACGACGCCTTCGTGGTGCTCGCCTCGGCAGATCCCACCACGGCTGACTCTCCGGCGATCGTGCCTGCGCCGGGCCCGCCGACCGACTACGCCGGGCTGCGCAATGTGGCGTACGCCGTGCAGTGGTGGATCTTCGCGCTGTTCACGCTGGGGATGTGGGGCCGGATGGTCCTGGATGCCCACCGCTCGGGTGATGAGGACGCGAGGGGTACCGTTTCGTCGTGACCTTCCCCGTAGACCCCACCACGTCCACCGGTGCCGGCTCCTCGGCCGCCACTCCGTCGACCACCGTGACCCCGGCGGTCCGGGCCGCACTGAAGCGCTATCGCGTCATCGCCTACGTGGTCGGCGTCATGCTGCTGGT
>JAWWOY010001075.1:0-2527 GCA_033851195.1 Kribbellaceae bacterium
CCACCAGATTCTCTAGGCCTTGACGGACGGGTTCCTCATCACGGTCCTTGCACTTACCGAGCGGGCTGGTGCCGAGGTCAGGGCATCCCGCTTCGACGGCCGTCAACACGACATCCAGGTTGGCAGCGGACAAGCACCCTCAGTCGAGACCGAGGACGAACTGCGTCAGCGGGCGCATGCCTTACTGCGCTTCATGCCGCGCTAAGGCAGCAAACGGTTGGGTAGGCCGTATGGCGAGGTGCCCGCTGTTTGCGGTTCCTTTTCCGTACGGCCCCCCGCCGAACCGGACGTGCCAGTTTCCCGGCATCCGGCTCTCCAGTGATCTATGCCGTGTTTGCGGTTGGTGGCCGTTGGGCGTGGATGTGGTCATGGCAGGGCGTGCAGACCACGAGGGTCTTGCGTCGCTTTGCCGCCATGGCTGTGGCCCATGCCGGTTGGCCGGGGCCGGGGGGTGCGAGGTCGGCGAGTTTGGCGACGTGGTGCACCTGCACCTGGCCGCTGTGGTGGCAGAGCTCGCATCTGTTCCGCAGGAGCCGGGTGATGAGCTCTTTGCGGGGCAGGGGGTTCCGGCCGGGGACACGGTCGTCGATGACCGCGGTTTTGCGCCGTGTGAGGGGAATGCCTCCGAACCGTGCGACCAGGGGTTTCTGGTTGTGTTCGCGGCGGCGGACGGCCTCGAAGCAGGTGCGCAACCCGTGCGGGGTCTCGATCTTGGCCTTGTAACGGGCCGCCATCTTGGTCACCGACGAGTGGTGCTTGGCCGCGAGTGTCTTGAGCAGCGAGGTTTCCATGACCCACCGCAGCCGGTCCAGTCGGTGGACGTCGCCGGCATGCAGGTAGTACTGGACGATGCCCCGGTACTGGGCCCCGTAGGCCGCGACGATGTCGTGGTCGTCGAGGTTGTGCAGGGCGGGTTGCGCGGCGGGTTTGCCGCGGGCCAGGTAGGGCGCGCAGGAGGTTGTGATCACCGAGGTGGGCACGCGTAGCGCGATGGTGCCGTTGAGGCTTTTCCGGCCGCCCGTGCCGGTTTGGGTGGTGATCTCGTATCCGAGGAATGTCGCCGCGCTGGTGCGCGCGTGTGTGATCAACGTTTTCTCGTCTGATAGTTCAAGGTGGAGTTCGTCCCGCATGAACTGGGTCAGTCGCTGTTTGATCTCCTCGGCCTCTGCTTTGGGTCCGGCGAACCCGAACAGCACGTCGTCCGCATAGCGTGCGTACCGGAGTCTGCGGTAGCCAGGATCGTCGCAGTCCACGCTGGGCAGACGTTCCTGCCTTCTGCGCAGTTCCCGCGCTTTCTCCCGGTCGCCTTTCTTCCGTGCGCGTACATGGGCGTGACGTAGCCGCTCATATTCAGCGTTTCGGGCTCGTCTGTCCCCTTTTGTATATTCAGGAATGAGTATGTCTTCGACGAAATCGTCCAGTTTGTGCAGGTAAATATTGCAGAGGATCGGGGACGCCACTCCGCCTTGCGGCGCACCGCTGAGCGTGGCGTTCCACGTCCACTGTTCCAGGTATCCGGCTTGGAGCATGTTACGCATGAGCCGCAGGAACCGGTTGTCGTGGACTTTCTCCGCCAGCGTCGAAAGCATGACCGAATGATCAAAACTCCCGAAGCAGTCGGCGACGTCGCCCTCGACGAACCAGGTCGTTCCGGTCCAGGTGTTCGCTACCTCGCGTAGCGCGGTGTGGCAGCCCCGGCCGGGACGGAAACCGTGGGAGCGGTCGGAGAACTGCGGCTCGTAGTAGGCCTCCAGCAGCAGGCGCACCACTTCGCCGAGCAGTTTGTCCGACCAGGTGGGCAGGCCAAGCGGGCGGAGTTTCCCGTTAGGTTTCGGGATGTAGACCCGTCTGGCTGGGCTGAACCGGTAGCGCTCGTGGCGCACCGCGTCGATGATGCGGTCGATCCTGCCCAGTGACATGCCGTCCACGGTCTCCCCGGTGACCCCGGGCGTCATCGCTCCGTCGTTGGAGTAGATCCGCCCGTAGGCCAGCAGATACAACTGCGGGTTGAACAATTGTCGATACAACTCATCCAGCGGCAGCCCCCTCCTGCCGCGCTCACGGAGGACACCCAGTACCGTTTCGGCGTTTTGCATTTCGCATACCCTTTCAGTCTTTGGTGTCCGATCACCTGTTCCCCTTCGCCCTGCAGGCGGCTTTCCCGCCCTCCCTGGTGGGTCGTTACTCCCACGACTACTATGGGAACTCCGTCGCCATAGGACTCGCGCCCCTTAGGCGATCCCGCGTTCGTCTTCGTCATACGTGATAGCGCGACTTAGGCGGCCCACTCATCTCCTTGAATGTCCTCGCTGGACATCGCTCCGCGTCCGGAGGGTGCACCGACCAGAGTGCGAGATCGGTGCAGAACACGGCGTCGGCCCCGGATATCCTTTCCGACGGGCGGGCATTTGCACCTTCTGGAGATTAGGCTTCAAGCAATTCAGCTTTCACCGTATCGCGCGGGTCTCCCGGCGCACCGTCCCTGATATCTGGACCCGGTCACCGGTTTTCTGGCATGCTCTTGTCC
>JAWWOY010001057.1:0-3197 GCA_033851195.1 Kribbellaceae bacterium
GCCTTGCCGTCCAGCAGGGTCACCCGGATGTTCACCAGCGGATACCCCGCGCCGACGCCTCGCTCCATCTGCGCGCGAACCCCCTTCTCGACGCTCGGGATGAACTGTCGCGGCACCGCGCCACCGACCACTTTGTCCACGAACTCGAAGTTCATCCCCTCGGGCAGCGGTTCCACCTCGATGTCACAGACGGCGTACTGGCCGTGGCCGCCGGACTGCTTCACATGCCGGCCGTGGCCCTTCGCCTTGCCGCCGAAGGTCTCCCGCAGCGGCACCCGCAGTTCCACCGTGTCCACGGTCACGCCGTACCGGTTGGCCAGCGCGTCGAGCACCACGTCGGCATGTGCCTCGCCCATGCACCACAACACGATCTGGTGGGTCTCGGGGTTCTGCTCGATCCGCAACGTCGGATCCTCCGCTGCCAGCCGCTGCAGACCGACCGACAGTTTGTCCTCGTCGGTCTTCGCATGAGCCTGTACGGCGACCGGCAGCAGCGGCTCGGGCATCGTCCACGGCTTCAGCAGCAGCGGTTCCGTCTTGTCCGAGAGGGTGTCGCCGGTCTCGGCCCGGGTCAGCCGCCCGATCGCGCAGAGGTCGCCCGCCACCACGGCCGCAGCCGGTCGCTGTTGCTTGCCGAGGGGTAACGACAAGGTGCCGATGCGTTCGTCCTCGTCGTGGTCGGCGTGGCTGTTGCCCGAACCGAAGAAGGACGTGAAATGGCCCGACACGTGAACCGTCGTGTCGGGCCTGATGGTGCCGGAGAAGACCCGGACCAGGCTGACCCTGCCGACGTACGGGTCGGACGTCGTCTTCACCACCTCGGCGAGCAGTGGTCCGTCCGGATCGCAGGCGAGCTTCTTGCGCGCCACCCCGTGCGGCGTGAACACCTCCGGCAGCGGGTGTTCCAGCGGCGACGGGAACCCGCTGGTCGCGATGTCCAGGAGTTCGATCGTGCCGATGCCGGTGCCGCTGCAGACCGGGATCGCCGGGAAGAACGACCCGCGCGCGACCGCCCGCTCGAGGTCGTCGATCAGCACCGACTGCTCGATCTCCTCGCCGCCGAGGTAGCGCTCCAGCAGCGACTCGTCCTCGGACTCCTCGATGATGCCCTCGATCAAGGTCCCGCGCTGCTCGTCGATCATCTCGCCGTACGACGGGTCGGGGGCGTGTGCGGTACGCCGGCCATCGGCGTACTCGTAATGCGTCTGGGTGAGTAGGCCGATCAGCCCGTTACCGGTGGGCAGGTAGAGCGGCAGCACCTTGTCGCCGAAAGCGGCTTGGGCCCCGGCCAGCGCGTTCTCGTAGTTGGCGCGGGCATGGTCCAGCTTGGTGATCACCACGGCGCGTGGCATGCCGACCAGGTCGCACTCCTGCCACAGCGCCTTGGTCGGCTCGTCGACTCCCTCGTTGGCGGCGACCACGAACAGCGCGCAGTCGGCGGCCCGCAGTCCGGCCCGGAGCTCACCCACGAAGTCGGCATAGCCGGGTGTGTCGATCAGGTTCACCTTGGTGCCGTTGTGCGGCAGCGGTGCCAGGGACAGGCTGACCGACCGCTGCTGGCGGATCTCAGCCTCGTCGCAATCGCTCACCGTCGTTCCCTCGGCTACGGTGCCAGGTCTGGACAGTACCCCGGAGGCCACCAGCAGGGCCTCGACCAGTGTGGTCTTGCCGGCCCCGGACGGGCCGACGAGCACCACGTTGCGGATGGCGTCCGGGCGGTCCGCGACTGGAGCGGCACCGGCGCTCTGGGAAGTACTCGTCCTGTCTGCCATGACGTTCCTCCTCGTTAAGCCACCATTCCCCTTAGCAGCGGTCCAGCACAAGGGGGCCGGTGGTCGGCGCCGCCCTCAGTCGGCCGGGCCGGTCGCCGGCGCCGCTCCAAGGGCGGCTACCAACACCCTCAGGTCGTCAGGATGCAGTGGCCGCGGCCCGGCGGCTCTTTCGAGTTCGGCACGCAGCCGGTCGAGTTCGGCATCCGCGTGGGTGCGCCGCTCCTCCTCCCGGCCGGCGCGGGTGACGTGGGCTGCCAACTCCGCCCTGAGCGTCTCCCGTTCGGCCCGCGCGGCCTCCGCGTTCTGCTCGGCCCGACTCCTGGTGTCGGTCAACGCCTGCTCGGCCGCGACGCGCTCGATCACGGCACGGTCGCGTGCGGCATCGGAGGCCCCGGCCCGTTCCCGCTCGGTCGCGAGGTCGGCTCGGAGTGCCTCCGCCTCGGCCCGCCGTTCCTGTTCGGCGGTGCGCGCGGCGTCGCGCTCGACGATGGCGCGTTCGGCGGCTACGACCGCCCCGCGGGTCTCCCGCTCGGCTGCCGTGGCGCGCTCCGCCTCCCGCTCCGCGCGGGTCTCGGCGGTCTGACGGGCCGTAGCCGCCTCCTCCGCCTGCTGCCGGGCAGCGCCTAGCGCCTCGGTCGCCTCCAGGGCCTGCCGAGCGGCCGACGACGCGCGCTCGACGGCCTCGGTCCGCTCCTTGGCCGCCCGCTCGGCAGCGGCCGTGCTCTGGCGGGCTCGCTGCTCGGCGCGCTCGCGGGCCTCCTCCGCGGCGACCCGGGCCCGCTCGGCCTCAGCGACCTGAGCGTGCGCGGCGTCGACCGCTGCGACGGCGGCGGCCTCCACCTCGTCGAGCCGCATCGTTACGGCGGCGAGCGAGGCGGTGAGGGCCTCGACCGGCCCGCGGACTACGTCGATGTGCTCGCGGAGGCGCTCCGCGTCGAGCCGGAACGTGCTGCTGCCGACATCCAGCCCGAGCGCGCCGAGGGCTTCCCGTTCGGCGCGCGCCATCTGCGCGCAGGTCCGGCTTCCCTCCCAGCGGGCGTCCCGGCAGAAGCTGCGGCGGCGTCCGCCTTGCGGCCCGGGGGCAGGCAGCTCCGCCCGGCACTTGCTGTATCCGCAGCGAACGGCCTCATCGATCATGCCGGGCAGCCTACAAGTTTGGCGTTGCAAAACCGCAGAACCGGCACCGCGTTTCATACAACCAACTAGCTACCCACGAAACCGGTGTTTCGTGGGTGCGATGGCGGGATCGGTCTTTCAGCTTGGTTGCTCCAGGGAGCGAGGTGGCGCTCAGTCCTGCGGGCTTGATTGTCGGAGGGGCATTCCTCATCGGAGCCGTGGCGATCTGGGCAGCATGCTGACACTGCCAGGCAGCCGATGGAACGCGTTTAGTATTTCCATGGCGACTGTCTTTCTGGTCGCGATGCT
>JAWWOY010000706.1:0-5130 GCA_033851195.1 Kribbellaceae bacterium
CAGCCGGGCGGCCATCGCTGCGCCCATGCGGCCAGTGCCCACCCAGCCGAGTCGCGTGGTATCAGGCATGCGCACTCCTTGGCTTGCAGTGGATCTCAGTTCATCGTACGAGCCGGGGTGCGGCGGCGGCACCGTTGGCCGAGGGCTGCGGCAAATCGACCCCGGTCCAGTACTGGGTGCCCGCGACGTAGAGCTGGTCGGCCGGGAACCGGGTGAGCAGCTCGCAGCCGTCGTGGGTGACCACCACCTCCTCCTCGATCCGGGCCGCGGCCGTACCGTCCGGCGTTGGCCAGTAGGTCTCGATCGCGAACACCATGCCCTCGTGCAGTTGCACCGGATGCTCGAAGGAGTGGTAACGGCTCATCAAGGGACGTTCCCAGTTGGACAGTCCGATGCCATGGCAGTACTGCAGGCCGAACGCCTCTTCCTCGGTGGCGAAGCCGAACTCCTGCGCGGCCGGGAAATGGCGGACCACATCGGCGGAGGTGGCGCCGGGGCGGATCTCAGCGATGGCGTTGTCCATGAATTCCCGGGCCCTGCGGTACGCCCCGCGCTGCGCGGCGTTCGAGTTCCCCACGTTGAGCGTTCGGTAGTAGCAGGTCCGGTAGCCGTTGTAGGCGTGAATGATGTCGAAATACGCCGTGTCGCCAGGACGGATGAGACGGTCCGAGAAGACATGCGGATGCGGGCTGCACCGCTCCCCGGAGATCGAGTTGACCGCCTCCACCTCGTCCGAGCCGTTCTCGTAGAGGTAGCGGTTGACCAGAGCGACACAGTCGTTCTCCCGGATGCCCGGCCGGAGGAAGCGGTACAGCTCGTCGTAGGCGCCGTCGACCAGGCCGGCCGCGTGGTCGAGCAGCGCGATCTCGTCCGGGGACTTGATCGCCCGGATTTCCTGCATGAAACCGTGACCGTCTTCGATCCGCAGGCCTTCCCGCTCCAGCGCGCGCAGGACCGGCAGCTCGACCACGTCCACCCCGACCGGCTCGTCCGCAAGACCGTGGTCGCGCAACAGGTTTGCCAGCCGCCGTGCGTTCCCCGCCTCTACTCCGACGTCCTCAGGAATCGCCCCGCGCCAGCTCGACAGCCCCGCCCGCCAACTGTCCTTGCCGAACCAGTCCGCGTGCTGCTGGTGCGTCCGCGCCGCCGACCCGATGTCCCACAGGATCGGGTCCTGCCCCCGCATTACCAGCGCACAGCGGAAGAACTTGTCCCGCGCCCAGTTCCCGATGTGGGTCGCCGTGGTGTAGCGGATGTTGTTCATGTCGAACAGGATCAGCGCACCCAGGTCTGACTTGTCCAGCGCAGCATTGACCTTGGCGAAGCGGTCGTTGCGCAGCCGGTCGAAATCGACCCTGCGCTCCCAGTCCACGCCCTGTGCCGCACCGGGAGAAGCGATCGGGGTCTGCTGTGCCGACGCCGAATAGAAAACAGTCATGCGAGGTCTCCTGTGAGAAAGGTGGTGGGCATATTCACACCGGGGAGTACTCACCCGGGTCCGCGGCAACTTTCGGCGCGACCGGTGCCGCGGACGTGTGACCGAGAACGGACCAGGCGCTGTCGATGATCGCCTGGGTTGACAGCCCGTATTTGTCGAACAGGTACGGACCGGTCAGCGAGCCTTCGGCGAAGGTGTCGCGTAGGCCGATCCGGCGCAACGGGCGGCCGAGCCCGGCTTCCGCGATCGCCTCCGCGACCGCCGAGCCCAGGCCGCCGATGATGGAATGGTTTTCCGCGGTGAGAACGACTTTCACCTCGGCGGCGATGCCCTGCACCGTCGCGGTGTCCAGGGGTTTGACCACCGGAACGTTGACAACCGCCACCGAAACGCCATGTGCGCCGAGGGTCCGTGCCGCGGACAGCGCGGAGCCGAGCATCATCCCGTTGGTGAACAACGCGACGTCGGTCCCCTCGGTGAGCACGTCGGCGCGATCGAGGGACAGCTCGTGGTCGTCATCGAAGATCACCGGGATCTCCCCGCGCTTGAGCCGCACATAGACCGGCCCCGGAACGTCCACAATGGCATCGACCACCTGCCGAACCTCGACCGCGTCCGCGACGTCGACGACGGTCATGTTCGGCAGCGCGCGCATCAGGGCTACGTCGTCGATGGCCTGGTGACTCGGCCCGCCCGGGGTCGACACCCCCGGCATGAAGCCGATGAGGCGGACCGGCAGGTTCGGGTAAGCGATGGCGTTGGCGATCTGGTCGAACGGGCGGCGGGTGGCGAAGACCCCGAAGGTGTGTACGAAGGGAATGTGGCCACAGCGCGCAAGCGCGCCCGCCATGCTCATCAGGTTGGCCTCGGCCATGCCACCGTGGATGAACCGTTCCGGTATCTCGGCTTGGAACAGATCGATCTCGCACTGCCGGGTCAGATCCCCGCTGAGGCACAGCACGTCGTCTCGCCGGCGGGCGAGGTCGAGCAGCGCGCGGCCGTACGGTTTGAGCTCCGTGAGGTAAGGCGGTTCACGCATGGGTCTCCTCTACCTTCCTGGTCAGCTCGTCTACAGCCGCCGCCGCGAGCCCGGGGGGAAGCTTGATGAAGTGGCCGTCCGCATCGGACGGCAGGCAGTCCAGGCCGTGCACCGTGGACGTTCGGCAGACGAGAACGCTGGGGCGCTCGCGTTCCTCCGCCGCGTCGGCCAGTGCGGCGCCGATCTTGTCGAGGTCGTGACCGTCGAGATCGGCCACATGCCAACCGAAGGCGGCCCACTTGTCCGCGATGGGTTCGATCGTGGTGATGCTGTCGACCGGCCCGTCCACCTGGGAGTTGTTGGCATCGAGCAATACGGTCAGCGCGGCGAGGCCGTGGTGGGCGGCGAACATCGCCGCCTCCCAGACCTGCCCTTCCTCCAGCTCACCGTCACTGACCATGGCGAAGGTCCGGGCGTCTCGGCCGCGCAACCGGTCGGACAGCGCGAAGCCGACCGCAGCCGACAGGCCCTGCCCGAGCGAGCCGCAGGTGTAGTCCACGACCGGTGACCGTTCGGTGCCGATGGCCTCCAGCAGCGAACCGTTCTGGCCGTAGGTGTTCAGCGCCTCGTCATCGATCAGCCCGAGCTCCCCAGCCGCCGCGAACGGCGCGATGATGTAGTGCCCGGGCGAGCACACCAGACGGTCCAGCCCCGGCCGCGCGGCGGCGAAGACCGCCGCCACCTGCTCTGCGGACGACAACGCCTGGCCCAGATATCCGAACCCATGTGGCGCCACCATCCGCACCGCGCGCAACCGGATCTTCAGCGCCAGCGCTCGTGGATCCCGGACCTCCCAGCGCGTTCCAGGATCAGAAAGAGATGTCATGTCCGACTCCTAAGTGGCCATGTGGCATAGCCACAGTATGCGGAGACCGTTCTTCCAGTGTCAAGACACGCAGTTTTGCCGGACCAGGCGACCACGACTCCCTCATCAAGGGCCGCAGGAAGGTAGCGGAGCCGTCGAGTGCTCGAACGACGCTCGTCAGGCGAGCGGGGTGATTCACCTGCGATGTCGGGACTGTGCGATCCCTGCGAGTTCTTTGGCCGGGCCGGCAAGCATGCGGCCAGCGGGGTGGACCAGGCGGAGCGTGCGTCGAAGGTCGAGCTGAGTCACCGGGACGGCGATCAGGATATGGCCGGCCAACTCGCCGGAAACGGCGAGCGAACTGAGCACCGCGGGGGCGACCCCATCAGCAACTGAAGCCTTGATGGCCGTGGTCGACGACAGCTCCAGCATCGGGCGGGCCAGCGGCAGACCCACGCTCAGCAGGGCCCGTTCGAGGGACAGGCGCGTGCCGGAGCCTGGTTCTCGGCTGATCAACGGGGTGGCAGCCAATTCATCAGCGCTGATTCCCGAGCGGCGCCTCGCCCAGGGGTGATTCGGAGCGACGATGACGGTGAGGACGTCGTGCCCCACCGCCGCGGCTGTGAGCCCATCAGGCACGTCCGGGCCCTCGATGAACCCGACCAGAGCCGTGCCATCAAGCACTGCGGCCGCCACATCGTCGGAGTTTCCCGTGGTGAGTGCGACCGAGGTGTCGGGGGCGGAGGTGCGCAAAGCGGCCAGCCAGTGCGGCAGCAGGTACTCGGCCACCGTCAAGCTCGCGGCCACTGGGAGCCGGTCGTCTCGAGTACGTCGCAGCGAGACCACACCCGCCTCCAGCGCCGCGGCAGCGTCGACCGCCGCACGGGCCCAGTCCGCCACCAACGCGCCCTCGGAGGTCAGCCGGGAACCGCGGGCGGAGCGATCGAGCAGGGCGATGCCCAGGCGCCGCTCCAGCCCGCTGAGACGGGAGCTCGCGGTGGGCTGAGTGACCCCGTGAGCCCGCGCGGCAGCCCCCACGCTGCCCAGCCGCGCCACGGAAAGCAGCAGCTCATACGGGCCTAGATCGGTCACGCGGCTTGGCAGAGGCATAGACCCAGTCTATGGATGCGTCGCGGACTGGTTCCTGCCGAACCGCCGTCCACCGGCTGACGCTGAACCTATGAATTCACCGACCATGACCCTTCCGACCGGACCGGGACGGCAATCCTCCCCGGTCCCCACAAGGACCGCCAGGGCCAGGGTTACGTCGCGGGACCTGGGAGAATCCCCGGCCGATCCGAGACGGCAATCCTCCCCGGTCCTCACAAGGACTCTCAGGGCCAGGGGGACCTGGGAGAATCCCCGGCCGGGGCCGAGGTAGGCCGATCCCTTCCCCTTGAGTGCATGAGCAGGATGACGATGGCCGACCAGCGCGAGCGCGGCGCGGAGCCGGGCGAGGAAGGTCCGCTCGCCGGCGTGCGTGAAGCGGTAGTCCGGCTCCGGTTCGTCGCCGGTCGGCTCGGGTTGTCGTTCCTGATCGACAGGGTTCATGAGCTCACATCGCCTTCAGCGCGCCGGATTCGACGGCGGGCCTGCCCCCCTCGACCACGACGCGCTTCGACACACACACGGGATGCGCCAGTACCGATTGGTGGAGATAGCCCAGCTCGTTCCACGGCGTGGAGTCTGGTTGAGTGTTGCCCTGGTCATCGGTGGCGCGGACCCGGAGCGTGTGTTCGCCGGGTTCCGGATTCCAGCTGAACTGCCAGCGCACCCACACCCCCGGCGCTACCGGTGAAGTGATCAGCGCGTCCTGCCAAGGCCCGTCGTCGATGCGGTACTGGACCG
>JAWWOY010001060.1:0-9230 GCA_033851195.1 Kribbellaceae bacterium
CCGCTCATCGTCTCGGTGGCGCTGGCGCCTACTGTCCCTTAGGCCGGCTTGATGTTGGCGTTTCGGTGGAACACGTTGCCCGGGTCGTACTGCGCCTTGATGGCGGCGAGCCGGTCGTACTTCGCGCCGTACGAGACCCTGACCCGGTCGTCGTCGGTATCGCTCATCGCGTTGACGTAACTCCCGATCCCCTGGCCGTGCGGCACGATTGCCTCCCAGAAGGACCGGACCCAGGCCCGGTCCGCGGTCAGCAGCTCCGGCGTCGGGCAGACAGCGACGATGAAGAGCGCGTACCGGGGTGTTCGACCGCCGCTGAACGCCGTGGCATCCTCGGCGACCTCCGAGTAGGCCTCATCCAGGCGGTAGAACAACGCCACCGACAGGGGCGACTGCTTGAGCGGCAGCTGTTCGGTGATCACCTGGATCGCCTCGTCCGTCAGGTCGTCGAGGTAGGTGCCCTTGTCATAGCAGTGGAATCCCCACGCGTTCGCCTCGTCCAGCAGTTGCTGCAAAGCCGTGTACGGCATCGGGGTGGCGAACTCGAACAGCGGCGGCAGTGCCGTGCAAATCTCGGCCATCACCTGCTCGTGCTCCTCGGCCGATCCGAAACCTGTGACCACCAGCGAGTACCCGGGCTGGAAGTGATGCTGCTCCGGGACGAAGGGCGCGGGCGGCGCGTTGAGGCCCGCGATCAAGATGTTCACTTCGCGCGGGAGCTTCGCGATCACCTCGCGGGCCAGGCGGAACATCTCCGGGCCTTGGGCGAGATCCCAGAAGAGCATGCCGAACTGGACCATCGGCCCCACCTCGTGCAGGCGGAACTCGAACTCCGTGACGACGCCGAAGTTGCCGCCGCCACCGCGCAGGCCCCAGAAGAGCTCGGGATTCTCGTCCTCGGCAGCCCGCCGGATCTGGCCGTCGGCCGTGACGACCTGGGCCGACACGAGGTTGTCGATACTGAGCCCCGCCTTCCGGCTCAGCCAGCCCATGCCGCCGCCGAGGGTGAGCCCGGCGACGCCGGTGTGGCTGATCATGCCGGCGGGCACAGCCAGGCCGTGCTCCTGGGTGGCGGCGTCGAGATCGGCCAACAGTGCGCCGCCGCCCACTCGGGCCCGCTTCGCCGCCGGGTCGACCGTGACCTGGTTGAGCAGGCTGAGGTCGATCATCAGTCCGTCGTCGACGACACTCGAGCCCCCCGGATGGTGAGCACCGCCCCGGACGGCGACCTCCAGGCCGTTCTCCCGGGCGAACGCGAGTGCATTGCTGACGTCCTTGGCGCTCTGGCACCGCGCGATCACGGCCGGGCGCCGGTCGATTGCCGCGTTCCACACCTTGCGGGCGTCGTCGTACCCCGCATCTTCAGGGCCGAGAACCGGCCCCCCGACCACCGTACGTAGCGCTCCGATGCGGCTGCCGGCTGTCTGAGTCATGAGCCGCCCCTCCCGTTGTCATCCGTTTCACTGTAAGCGCGTTGCTGCTCACTTTAGGTGTGTCACGGGACACTAGCCGCCGTACGAGCCGATCGGGGTGCCGTCCTCTCGTTCGGGTGCGGTTTCCAGTCGGTCGCCGAGATTGCGCTGGAACTCCTGGAAGGCGGCCAACTGCACAAGGCCGTCATTCTGGCCGGTGACGACGTGCACGAAGCTCACTCCGTCGGCCAGCCGGACGCTGGTGTAGGTCAGGCCGGCGGGCGTCGTCGTGGCCAGTTCGGTGAAGATCTTCTCGATCAGCCGCTGGTTCTCGTCGGCCGCTTCCGGCTTCGTCCGGTACCGGATCACTGCTGCCTTGCTCATCTGTTCCTCCATCGCTGCCGAATTGGTTCCGCATTGATTCAGACCGCGCGAACGGGCCGAACTCATCGCTTCGATGAGTTCTGGCCTGCTGGCTTGTCAGTACCAGTGACAGCTGAAATCTGGAGGACTTGTGAACACCAAGGAACGAACCACCCCCGAGCAGCGGTGGGTCCTGGCCCTTGCCTCGATCGGCTCGGTAATGGTCGCACTCGACGTCCTGGTCGTGGCCGCGGCTCTGAACACCATCAGACGAGACCTGGGCGCCTCGATCGAAGAGCTCGAGTGGACCGTGAATGCCTACAGCCTGAGCTTCGCCATGCTGCTGATGACCGCGGCGGCGATCGGGGACCGCTGGGGCCGACGGCGGACCTTCGCGGCCGGCCTGGCCCTGTTCTCCGCGGCCTCGGTCGGCTGCGCGCTGGCCACCTCCGTGCCCTGGCTGATCACCGCCAGAGCCGTTCAGGGCATCGGCGCGGCAGTCGTGATGCCGCTGGCGATGGGCCTGCTCGGTGCCGCTTTCCCACCCGAACGGCGAGGCTGGGCGATCGGCATCTTCAGCGGTGTCACCGGTCTGGCGGTGCTCGGTGGACCGATGATCGGTGGCGCGGTCACCGAAGGTCTGGCCTGGCAGTGGATCTTCTGGATCAACGTGCCGGTCGGTCTGCTCGCGATCCCGTTGGTGCTCAGCCGGATTCCGGAGAGCATGGGGGCGGCCCGACGACTGGATCTGCCTGGTGCAGCGCTGATCAGCGGGGCTGTGCTGGGCATCGTCTGGGGCGTCGTCCGCGGTGCCGTTGCGGGCTGGGCAAGTGCCGAGGTGATCGGCTCCTTCGCGGTCGGCCTCGTGCTGCTGGTGGGATTCGTGGCCTGGGAGGCGTATACCCCGCACCCGATGCTGCCGCTCCGATTCTTCCGTTCACGGGCCTTCTCGGCGGGCAACGCGGCGAGTTTCTTCCTGACGTCCGCCTTGTTCGGCGCGGTCTTCTTTCTGGCCCAGTTCATGCAAGCCGTGCTCGGCTCCGGGCCGCTGAAGGCAGGCCTGCAGTTGTTGCCCTGGACTGCCACCCTCTTCCTGGTGGCGCCTATCGCCGGGCGCCTGGTGGACAGGATCGGTGAACGCCCGTTCGTGGTGACCGGCTTGACCCTGCAGGCCGCCGGAATGATCTGGATCGGGCTGGTCGCAGACGCCACGGTCCAGTACGGCGAACTGGTGGCGCCCCTGATGCTGGCAGGTTGCGGTGTCTCGATGGCGATGCCGGGCACCCAGAGCGCCACCATCGGAGCAGTACCGCGCGACGCTGTCGGTATCGCCTCCGGCATCTTCAGCATGACTCGCCAGTTGGGTGGTGTTGTCGGCGTGGCAGTCATGGCGGCAGTGTTCGCAGCAGTCGGCGGCTATGGGTCGGCCGAGTCTTTCAGCGCCGGGTTCACCCGCGCTATCGGCGTCTCCGGCGTACTGTCGTTTGCCGGAGCCCTTGCCGGGCTAGGGATCGCCGCGCGGCGTACGGTCTCCGCGCCGGTGGCGGCAGTGGCTCAGCCTGTAGCCACAGGAAAGGGATGACCGATGACGGATCTGGTCCTGGACGAGGAGTTCGGCCGCAGGACAGCGCAGTACCGCGGCGAACTGGTGGCGCACTGCTACCGGATGCTGGGCTCCCTGCACGACGCCGAGGACTCCGTGCAGGAGACCTACCTACGGGCGTGGCGTGGTTTCGCGGAGTTCGAGGAACGCTCCTCGATCCGGACCTGGCTGTACCGGATCGCGACCCGGGTCTGCCTGAACGCATTGCAGCACAGCAGCCGGCGGATGGTACCCGCAGCATTAGGTGCCCCTAGCAATGATCCTGACGCGATCGAGCCGCAGGCGTTGGAGGTCAGCTGGCTGGAGCCTTTCCCGGAGGTGCTGTTCAATTCGGTGCCGGCTGACCCCGCGTCGGTGGTGGGGACCCGGCAGAGCCTGAGACTGGCGATGGTGGCCGCGCTGCAGCACCTGCCGCCGCGGCAGCGCGCCGTACTGATCCTGCGTGATGTGCTGGCCTGGCAGGCCGCCGAGGTGGCTGATCTGCTCGAGACTTCGACGGCTGCGGTGAACAGTGCGCTGCAACGAGCGCGGGCCGAACTGGCCCGCCTCGCTCCGGCCGAGGACCAGCTCAGCGAGCCGGACGAACCGGTACGTCGTGCGCTGCTCGACCAGTACGCCGTGGCCTTCGAGAAGGCGGATCTGGAGGCTCTGGAGGGGTTGCTGACGCAGGACACCCGGTGGGAGATGCCGCCGATTCCGACCTGGTTCAGCGGCCGCGTGGATGTGCTGCGGCTGCTGGCGGCGAAGCTGTCGCCGGGCGACGGCAACCGGGTGATGGTCCCGACCTCGGCGAACGGCCAGCCGGCCTTCGGGTTGTACATCCGCGGCCACGACGGTGGATATCACGCGTTCTCCCTGCAGGTGCTGACCCTCACTCCGGCGGGGATCTCCGCGGTGCTGGCGTTCCACCAGCCGGGTCTCTTCCCCGCCTTCGGCCTCCCGGTGAGCCGGCCGGCTTTTCCACAGGACTGAGCTCGCGGCCAGCGGCGAATTTGCCTTCATGTCAGACTTTGCGAGGTTCACGCAGGGTGAACCTCGCAAAGGAGGATCTGGTGGGAAAGGACAACCGGGCCCGTCGGGCCGCGAAGCAGCGGGACCGCCAGGCCCGGGCCGCGCGGGCGGCGGAGTTGGGAGCAACGCAGGTCGCGGCGCCGCCGACGGACCAGGAGATCCTGCAGTTTCTCCCGAGTGCGGCCGCAGCTGTCGATGTCGACGAGCCGATGGCCGACCGCTACCTGGCCTTGCTCGGCCAATACGACGAGCACGACCAGGCACAGGTCGATCGGTGTCTACGGAGTCTGCTTGACGGTTTGTTCCGCTCGGCCTGGGAGCGGGGCTGGGCGCCGATGGACGTGTTGCAGCACGGTCGCCGCAGGCTGGATGCGGTGGTCGAGCCGCTGCTGATCGCCGCGATCGCCTCGGAACAACGGTCCTACCCGGATTCGACGATCGATCCCCGCTGGCTGGATCAGCTCGGGGAGCTGGGGCTGACCTCCCGACCGTTCGCCGAGCTGAACCTCACCGACTGGGCCCGGACCCAGCGGCACGGGCGGTATGTCGCCCTTCACACCGCGCTGGCCCTGGCCGGCTTCTTGCAGACCCTGCCAAGCCTTGCCCGGTTGTTCCCACTCCCCGGTACGGCGTCTGCGCACCCGGCCCGGGCGTCCTCAGGAGCAGGGGACAACCAGAAGGCGCTGGGCAAGATCCGGGCGCTGCTGGCGAAGGCGGAGGGCACGGAGTTCCCCGAGGAGGCGGAGGCTCTGTCTGCCAAGGCGCAGGAGCTGATGGCGAAGTTCTCGCTGGATCGTGCGTTGGTGGAGGCGGATCCGGCGACGGACCCCGCGGACGGCTCCGCTGCCCGGCGGATCTGGGTGGAGACGCCTTACGTGGCGGCCAAGGCGCAACTCGTCGGGGCGGTCGCTGCGGCGAACCGCTGTCGCACGGTCTCGATGGACCGGCTCGCGGTGGTCACCATCGTCGGTGCCGAACTCGACCTGCAGCTCACCGAGCTGCTCAGCACGTCGCTGCTGGTGCAGGCGAACCGGGCGATGCTCGCCGCCGGACAGCACGTGGGGTACTACGGCGAATCCCGGACCCGCTCGTTCCGGCAGTCTTTCCTGATGGCTTACGCACAGCGGATCGGCGAACGCCTGCAGGCCACTGCCGAGGCGACCCAGGCGGCTGTTCCCGAGGCCGACGCGGATCTACTCCTCCCGGTGTTGAGTAAACGGGAGGAGCAGGTCGACGCGCTGTTCACGAAGTTGTTCCCGGACACCGTCACCCGGCGTACCAGGATTTCCAACGGGGCCGGCTGGGCGGCCGGCCTCACGGCCGCGGACCTGGCTCGGCTAGACACCAGGCGATCGGTCAAGCACTAGTGGTGTGTCTGGCGAATAGCTTTAGTGCTATTCGCCAGACACACCACTAGTCGCTGCCGCGTTACGCGGGCGGCGGCCGATCGTCTTGATCCGCGTCTTCAGCACCAGCCGGATCATCTCCATACCGAGCGAGATGGTCTTGCCCAGGTCACCGGTGACGGACGACTGACCCACCCGCGGGTGGTAGTTCACCGGGATCTGGACGATCTTGGCGCGGCTGACGACCGAGATCAGCAGCATCTCCAGGCCGTACGCCGAGCCCGGCAGCGTCGAACGGTCCAGGATGGTCCGCACGTGCTCGCGGGAGATCACCCGGAAGGTGCAGCCGACGTCGCTCAGCGAGGATGTGTTGAACAGCACCTCGAGGAACTTCGCCACCGCCCAGTTGCCCAACTGCAAGAACCAGCCCATGTTGGCGCCGTCCCAGATGAAGTTGGCGACGGTGCGAGAGCCGACCACCAGGTCGCACTCGGCGGTGAAGGCCAGCAACTTGAGCAGGTCCTCGGGGTTGAACGTGCCATCCGGCTCGCAGACGCAGACCAGGTCGGTGTCCACCTCGCTCAAGCCGCGCTGGATCGCTGCGCCGTAACCCTGTCTGGTCTCGATGATCTCCCGCGCGTTGGTGCCGGCGACCTCCTCGGACGTCCCCGCCGCGGCATTGTTGTTGATCACCAGGATGTCGTCGACCACTCCGAGCTTGTCGAAGCGCCGGATGACATCCGCGATGCTGTCCTTCTCGTTGTAGGTCGGAAGGACCACGGACACGGTTTTATCGTTGAACAAGTTTCTGCACCTATCAGGATGAGAGGGGCAGGAAGCATCCGGCCCACCGTTCGCGCATCAGCGCGCTAGGGTACCAGCGCGGGGGGCTCCGCGCCGCCGGTAATCGACAGGCTGAGGCGTCGACACGGCTATGCTGCTCCCCGACCGACAGCCGCGCCCACGGCCCATCGGTACGAAAACGTCCATTTGTAAGGAGAATGATGTCACAGACCGTTGAGAAGTCGGCCCCAGTGGTGACGGCTCCTCCGGAGGCTGGGCGGCTCGGTCGGTGGTTCTCCGCCTCCTTCAGCGCTCTTGTTCTCCTTGCCGCCGTCATCTTCTTTCTCACCACGGCCGTCCGGGCTGATCTGTCGTTGGGCAGTGCGATCGCAGCCCTGGCGGGCCTGGTGGTCACCGAGTTGCTTCCTGGCATCTTGATCTGGCGGATCGTCCGGCCGACGAAGGGCTGGTGGATCGAGGACGTGATGATGGGCTTCGCCGTCGGCTACATGCTGGCGATCGGAATTCAGATCGTGGCCGGCTGGACCGAGCAGCCCTGGATCTCCTGGGCCGGGGTCGTCATCGCGGTTGCCCTGCTGGCGATTCCGAAGACCCGGAACCGGATCCGCCGGGTGCGGACCTCGCGGCTCCCGCTCTGGTGGATGCCACTCGTCTCGCTGACCTCGCTATTCGGCCTGAAGGACCTGCTGGGGTACTACAACCAGGAGCCGCTGACCTGGGCGACCGGATTCCGGTCGCCGCATGTCGACGGATACCTGCACCTGGCGATGGCCGCCCAGCTCCAGCACCGCGGCCCGGTCAGTTTCCCGTGGGTCGAGAACGCACCGATGGCGTACCACTGGTTCAGCCATGCCCAGATCGCCCAGCTCGCCACCGTCTCAGGCGCTGGTCTGGACGAGGTGATCTTCCGCTTCATGCCGGCGCTGATGCCGCTGGCGATCGTGCTGGTGGTCGCGATCGCGGCCGTCCGGCTGAGCGGACGGGCCTGGACCGGCCCGGTCGCCGCGCTGCTGGCCATCGCCGGTTCCGAGGTGAACCTGTTCGGGATGGGGACGCCGGGCTACCCGATGGCGCCGCTGTCGCCGAGCCTCGCGCCATCGGTGCCGATGCTGTTCGCGATCGTGGTACTGCTCTATTTCCACTGGCGTCGCCAGATGTCCCGGGCCGGGCTGGTCCTGATCCCGTTGCTGGCTGTGGCCGCGACCGGTACCAAGGGGTCGACGATGCCGCTCGTCGTCGCCGGGGTGGCTCTTGCCTTCGTCGCGATGATCATCTTCGACCGATCCCGGCTGCGGCCGCTGCTGGTGGAAGGGATCCTGTGCGGCGGCTCCCTGATCGTGGCAATGGTGGCAGTCTTCCAGGGGTCGGCCTCCGGCCTGCACGTCCAATTTCACGACGCGGCGATGCAGACCCCTTCTATCACCAGGGTCGGAGCCATCACCGCTACGACGATGGCGTTCTCCTCCATCGTCGCCGTGCTGGGGATCTTGGGCCGCGGGACCGGGCTGCTGTGGCGCTTGCGGACGTCCCAGGGACGGCGCGACCCCATGACGTGGTTGCTGCTCGGCGCTGGTTTCGCCGGTGCTTCAGCCGTCGCAATATTCACCCACCCCGGCCTGAGCCAGTGGTATTTCGCCCGCACCGCAGGCCCGCTGCTGGCTCTCGGCTCGGCCATCGGCCTGGTCACCATGGTCGACGAACTGGGCAGCCGTGCCTGGCGGCCGATCGCCATCGGGGTAGTGCTCGGGCCTGCCTTCGTCTTGCTGCCCGTTGAACTCTTCGGAGTGCTCAAGTCCCACCATGGTGGGCTCATCCACGCGAGCAAGATGATCGCGGTCGGTCTGCTGGTGCTCGTGGTGGCTGGGGCGCTCGCCTTCTGGGCCACTCCGCGGATGAGGCGCACGGCCTTCGCTGCCGCGATGACGTGTGCAGTCCTGGCAGGCGGCGTCACCATCGTCATGAAGCTTCAGCTCGAGGTCCCGCCGGCGCGGCCGCTGAACGCGGTCAAGCCCACCAACCCGCTGGCGGTCAGCAGGGACCAGATCGCAGCAGCGCGCTGGATCCGGGATCACTCGGACGTGAACGACCTGGTGATGACGAACCGGCACTGCACGACGCCGATCGACCCGGTGAAGTGCGACAGCCGGCGCTTCGTCGTCGCGGCCTTCTCCGAGCGGCAGATGCTGGTGGAGGCCTGGACTCCGACGGTGGAGGCGAACAGGCGCGGACCCAACGGCCGCGACTCGGTCTTCGTCGACTACTGGAAGCCGGACATCCTGGCCCTGAACGATGGCTTCATCGCGAAGCCGGACGCGGACAAGCAGCGCCGCCTGCAGGCCCTGGGCGTCCGCTGGGTGATGGTCGACTTCACCCGGCCGCACGCTGCCACGCTGGAGCCGTTCGCCCACGAGAAGATGCGCAACGGGTGGGCCGCCGTCTACGAATTGCCGAAGGCAGGGTCATGACCGGTCCAACGCTCAGCCAGACCACGATCCCCGGTGTCCTGCTTGTCGAGCTGGAGGTGTTCGACGACGGCCGGGGCTGGTTCAAGGAGAGTTTCCAGCAGGCCAAGCTGGAGAAACTCGGGCTGCCGCGGCTGGAGATCGTGCAGAACAACGTCTCCTACAACGCCGAGGTGGGCGTCACCCGGGGCATCCACGCCGAGCCCTGGGACAAGTACATCTCGCCGGCGTT
>JAWWOY010000709.1:0-2960 GCA_033851195.1 Kribbellaceae bacterium
CGGTCCGCCCGGGACTGCGCGATCATGCTCAGCGTCCTGGCCGGGTACGACGCGAGCGACCCGTGCGCGGTGGACGAGCCGGTGCCGGACTACGAGTCGGCGCTGACAGGTGACCTCAGCGGCTTGCGGATCGGTGTCGACCCGCTCGCCGAGTATCGCCGGGCAGACCAGGACCCGCTGCTCGGTGAACTGCTCGACGCCGCCCTCGCCGTACTGGCCGAGCGTGGGGCGACCGTCGTACCGGTGAAGCTGCCGTACTACCGCGAGCTGACGGCTGCCACCGGCATCACCTCTCGCAGCGAGGCGTTCGCCTACCACGCGCCCGATCTGCAGAGCCGTTGGTCGGACTACTTCGCCGCTACCCGGCAAGGCATCGGCGCGGCCCCGGCGTACACGGGTGCCGACTACGTCCAGGCCCAGCGCGTCCGTCGGGTCGGACAGCGTGAGGTGGCTGCGTTGTTCGAGACCGTCGACCTGGTGGTGACGCCGACCGCGAGCGTTGCGGCCTTCGCGATCGACGGCCTCGCGGATGCGGGGATGGAGAGGTTCCGCGCGATGCACACGTCCTACTGGAACGCGGTCGGCAACCCGGCATTGTCGATCCCGATGGGGCTGGGTGCGGCGCAACTGCCGCTCGGCCTGCAGTTGATGGGCCGGCCGTTCGACGAGGCGACCGTGCTCCGCGCCGGCGACGCCTACCAGCAGGTGACGGACTGGCATCTCGCCCAGCCCTCGACCACTGACCGTGCCGCGGTCGGGGTCTGAGGAATCGGCATCGGGGACGGTCGGCGAACCGTCCCCGGTGCCCGGGGTCCAGCGGTGTTTCCATGCACTGGCGATCGGCTCCGGTCTGACCCTCGGGCTGACAGCGCCGCTGACCGCGGTGCTGGCGATGGACCTGGGCGCCGGCGCGTTCGCCGCCGGCGTCTCGGTCGCCTCGCTCCCTGCCGTGGTGCTGGTGCTGGACGTCCTCGGCACCAGGCTGCTGCCGTTCCTCGAACCACGCCGCGCGATCGTGCACGGCATGCTGTTGTGGGCGCTCGGCTCGTTCGGGTCGGCGGTGGCACCGACCTTCGCTGTGATGGCCGGGTTTCGACTTGTCCAAGGTGTCGGCCTGGCGCTGTATGCCGCAGCAGCACCGCAGCTCGCAGTCCGGTTGGCCGGCCGTGACCGGGTGGGCTGGGCGATGGGGCGCTTCCAGGCTGCGATGACACTCGGGTCGGCGCTCGGGCCGCTTTCGGGTGGCGCGGTGAGCGGGATCGGGGTCGGCACTTTCGGACTCCGACTGGCCTTCGCAATCTGCGGGTTGCTCGCCGTGTCCTGCGCAGTCTTCGCCCGCTTCACGCTGCCGAGTGTGCAGCCGCTTTTCAGGCCTCGGTGGAGCCTGCCGAGCCTGCCCGGGATGGGCCGGCCGCGGGCAGTACTCGGGTTGTGGATGGGTTCGGCCGGGCAGGGCTTGCGCGGCGCGATCGGTCTCACTGTGGTGCCGTTGGTGGCGGCCGAGGTGCTCAATCTTGACGGCGTCCGGCTGGGCGTCTTCCTCACCGCGATGTACCTGATCGAGGTGGTGACGACGGCAGTCCTGGGCGCCCGCTCCGATCTGCGCGGCCGCCGTTCCGGCGTGATGCTCGGCGCCGCGGTCGGGGTACTCGGCGTCGGCATCGTGTTCGCCGCCATGTCCAGTACGTCGGTACCGGTGCTGTTCGCCGCAGCCATACCGCTGGGAGTGGCGGGCGGCTGCATGTTCGGCGTACTGCCCGCGTTGCTGGTCGATCTGGCCGGAACAACCGAGGTCGGATTGTCCGCCACCAGGATCGCCCGGGACTTCGGCTCGTCGGCCTGCATGGCAGGCGCCGGCGCGGTGATCACGGTAGCCGGTGCCACCGCCGCGCTCGGGCTCTGCATCGTCCTCTACCTCACTGTCGGCGTCGGCATGCTGGTTGTCGGCGAGACAAGGACGGCCCTCGGCTCCTGAGGTCCCGGTCAGGAGGCCTGAGCCGCGCCGCCGTTCTCTATCGGTGGCGCGGCCCGGAGCCTGGGCGGCGGGGTCTGCTCACCGTATGAGCGCATCAAGGTGGAGAACACCAGCCGGTCGGAGCGGGCGTGGGACATGCTGTACTCCAGTGGTCGGCCGTCCCGCGCTCGCACCACCCGGCTGGTGTCCAGCAGCGCGAAGCCGACGTCCACCTGCAGCATCTCGGCGCTGATCGGGTCCGCGATGGAACAACCGATCTGCAGTTCGGTATCCCCGACCGGCTCGTGCAGGACGTCCGCGATCAACTCGTACGGCGACCGGTTCAGGGTGGCCGCCGGACGATCGAGCAGCACCCCGAACGGGTCGGCCGGCATGAACGCGGACCGGACGCTGAGCGGGAAACCGTCCAGCGAGGTGACCGACTCGAGGATCAGCACCGACGCACCAGGGGACATCTCCAGCCGCTCGGCGATGAACGACGGCGCCGGGTGCAGGGCGGCATAGGTGGTGCGGATCGCCACCCGGGTGCCATCGGAATTGATCTCCTGCGCCAGGTCCCGGGACACCTCGATCTCGTGCTGGAGCGCGCTCGGCGCCACGGCGAAAGTACCGGCGCCGCGGATCCGCTCGACCATGCCCTGATCGGCCAGGATGGCCAGGACGTCGCGGATGATGCCGCGGCTGACGCCGTACTTGCGGATCAAGGCGTCCTCACCGGGCAGCGGCACCTCGGCCCAGTCACCGCACAGCAACTCGGTGCGGAGCAGGTCGCAGACCCACTGGACCGTGCGGGACCGCCCCGGGCCTCGCCGGGGGTGTCGGTTCCCCTGACCGGATGACTGTGCCACAGACGCTCCTCCTGGCCACTGCCGTGACCGGGCGGTCGAGGACGTGCGTGGAGAAGGGGCTTCAGCGACGGACGACGATGGCCGCGCGTGAAGTTGCCGTTACGCTACTGCTGCCTGACAAGGCAGCAAAACGAAAA
>JAWWOY010000022.1:0-5534 GCA_033851195.1 Kribbellaceae bacterium
ACCGACCTGGACCACATCGAGCCGTACAGCACCACCGGCCCACCCGGCCAAACCAACACCGACAACCTGGCACCCCAATCGCGGTTCCACCACCGGGTCAAAACCCTTGCCCACTGGAAAGTCTGGCGGCTACCAGGCCGCGCCCAGGAATTGACCAGCCCACACGGATTCAAGTGGACAGTCGACCCCACCGGCACCCACCGCATCGACAACCAGCCGAGTGACGACGACGCAGGCTGACCGCACCCCGGCGGGTTCGTACAGCAATAACTACTTGCTGTACCAGGGCCACCACCAGTGCCGTTTGCGCGGATGCCGTACGACGATGGTGCCGTGCTTGGCTTGGCCCGTCACGTGTAGCCGGACACCACCCGGGCGAGGTGCGCCAGCCTTGTTCCGGGCGGTCCCGTGGTGCATGTCGACCTCGTCGAGGTTGATGCTCCACCCCGCCGGGACGATTATCACCACCGAGCTGTGCTTGGCCTGGGCGTCCACGTGGATCTGCGGCCAGCGAATGACGGCATCGGTGAAGTCCAGCTTGACGCTGGAGTGCTCAGCGATGGCAACGACCCGCTCCGGCACCTGCCAGGGCCCCTCGCGCTTCTGGCTGCTGTGCTTCGCCCGAATGGTGAGCACATCCGCCGTACTGCCGTGGGCGACCGGGACCAGGTCGTCAGTGGCGGTGCGCAGTTCCAGCTGGGTCTTGGCCGAGTAGACCTGGGTCAGTCGCTCGTCCAGCTCCTCGAAGTCCAGCCGTCCGTCGCCGTGCGCTTCCTGGACGATTGCGGCTGCCCGCTCGCGGTCATGATCAGAGGCCCGATGACCGGGCGGCGGCTGCTCCAGACTCATAGGAGCAAAGGTAGCGCTGCCACGGTGCGTCGTGCCCTTCAAGACCTGGGACAATGACGCGGTGACGTCCCGCGATGTGGTGATCCTCGGTTCGACCGGCTCTATCGGCACCCAGGCGCTCGAGCTGATCGGCCGGAACAGTGACCGGTTCCGGGTACTAGCCATTTCGGCAGGCGGTGACAACGTCGGCTTGCTGGCTCAGCAGGCGCTGGAGTTCGAGGTCGAGGTGGTCGGGGTCGCGAAGGCCACCGTCGCGCAGGATCTCCAGTTGGCCTTCTACGCCGAGGCGCAACGCCGCGGCTACGCGCAGGGCGAGTTCCGCATCCCCAAGATCGTCACCGGCCCCGATGCCTCCAGCGAACTGGCGGCGATGCCCTGTGACGTGGTCCTCAACGGGATCACCGGCTCGGTCGGTCTGCGGCCGACCCTGGCCGCGCTGGACGCGGGGAACACTCTCGCCCTGGCGAACAAGGAGTCCCTGGTCATCGGCGGTCCGCTGGTCACCCAGCGGGTCAAGCCGGGCCAGATCGTGCCGGTGGATTCCGAGCACAGCGCGATCGCCCAGTGCCTGCGCGGCGGCAGCGGCCACGAGGTGCGCAAGCTGCTGCTGACCGCTAGCGGCGGACCGTTCCTGGGCCGCCAGCGTTCGGAGCTGGCAGACGTGACCGTCGAGCAGGCGCTGGCGCACCCGAACTTCGCGATGGGGCCGGTCGTCACGATCAACTCGGCCACGCTGGTGAACAAGGGCCTCGAGCTGATCGAGGCCCATCTGCTGTTCGGCGTCCCGATGGATCGGGTGGACGTGGTGGTGCACCCGCAGCAGGCGGTCCACTCGATGGTCGAGTTCTTCGACGGATCGACCCTCGCGCAGGTCTCGCCGCCGACGATGGTGCTGCCGATTGCGCTCGGGCTGGGCTGGCCTGACCGGATACCGGACGCCTCGCCTCCGTGGGACTGGAGCGAAGCCAGTCGATGGGAGTTCCTGCCGCTGAACGGCGAGGCGTTCCCGTCGGTCCAGCTCGCCCGGGAGGCGGGCACCCGGGGTGGTACCGCCCCAGCGGTGTTCAACGCGGCGAACGAGGTCTGCGTGCAGGCCTTCCGGGACGGCCGGCTGCCGTTCCTCGGGATCGTCGACACCGTGGCCCGCGTGGTGACCGATCACGACGTACCCTCATACCAGGAACTGTCCATCGACGACGTACTCGCCGCGGACGCCTGGGCACGTGCGCGCGCCCGCGAGCTGACCGGCGTACAGGAGACCACACAGGCATGAGCGCACTCCTCACCGTTCTGGGCGTCGTTCTCTTCGTCCTCGGCATCCTGATCTCGGTCGGCCTGCATGAGGCCGGTCACATGCTGCCGGCGAAGGTGTTCGGCATGAAGGTGTCGCAGTTCTTCGTCGGTTTCGGCCGGACCGTCTGGTCGTTCAAGCGGGGCGAGACGGAGTACGGCATCAAGCTGATCCCGGCGGGTGGCTTCGTCCGGATCATCGGGATGATGCCGCCGAGCAAGAACAGTCAGGACCCCGCCGGGCCATTACGAGTCCGCAAGGCCAACACCGGCCCGATCCAGTCGATGGTGGAGAACGCCCGCTCGGCCGAGTACGAAACGATCGAGCCGGAGGACGACGGCCGGCTGTTCTACCAGAAGGTCTGGTGGAAGAAGCTGATCGTGATGGCCTCCGGCCCACTGGTGAACGTGGCCATCGCGTTCGTCCTCTTCGCCGGCCTCTTCATGCTGTATGGCACCAGCGTCGCGCAGACCACTGTTGCCACGGTCACGGATTGCGTGGTCCCGGCCTCGCAGGCGTCGGCCAATCGGCAGTGCCAGCCGGGTGACAAGGTCTCCCCGGCGAAGCAGGCCGGCTTCCAGGTCGGCGACAAGATCCTGTCGTTCAACGGCACTGCGATCCACAGCTGGGACGAGCTGACCCCGTTGATCCGAGCCAACACCGACAAACCGGCCACCATCGTGGTCGAGCGCAAGGGGCAGCAGACCACGCTCCACACCAGCACCATCCTGAACCAGGTCTACGAGAACGCCACGTCGGACAAGCTCGTCTCGGTCGGCTTCCTCGGTGTCTCGCCGGAGCAGAAGGTGGAGCGGCAGAGCTTCGGCTTCGTAGTGGACAAGATGGGCGTGATGACGGTCGGGACGGTGCAGGCGCTCGGCAACTTCCCGCAGAAGTTGGTCGGCGTCGCCAAGTCGATCGTCGGCGGGCAGCGCGATCAGAACAGCCCGATGAGTGTGGTCGGAGCCAGCCGGGTGGCGGGTGAGGTTGCCTCGAACAACGCGCTGTCCGGCGGTGAGCGGATCGCCTTCCTGGTCTCGCTGCTTGCCTCACTGAACCTTTTCCTGGCGCTGTTCAACTTCATCCCGCTGCTGCCGCTGGACGGCGGCCACATGATCGGCGCCATCTGGGAGGGCATCAGGCGCGGCTTCGCCAAGATCGCCGGCCGCCCGGATCCCGGCTATGTCGACGTGGCCAAGTTGCTGCCGCTCGCCTATGTGGCGGCCAGCTTCATCGTGGTGATGGGCGTCCTGCTCGTCATCGCCGACATCGTGAATCCGATCAAGCTCTTCAACGGTTAAAGGACACATGAGCATCAACCTGGGTATGCCGCCACTGCCTCCGCCCACCCTCGCGCCGCGTCGTAAGACCCGCCAGATCAAGGTGGGCAAGGTACTGGTCGGCGGAGATGCGCCGGTGTCCGTGCAGTCGATGACGACGACGAAGACCCACGACGTCAACACCACGTTGCAGCAGATCGCGGAGCTGACCGCGGCCGGCTGTGACATCGTCCGGGTCGCCTGCCCGAGGCAGGAGGACGCGGACGCGCTGCCGGAGATCGCGCGGCACTCGCAGATCCCGGTGATCGCCGACATCCACTTCCAGCCGAGCTATGTCTTCGCCGCGATCGAGGCGGGCTGCGCTGCTGTTCGGGTCAATCCGGGCAACATCCGCAAGTTCGACGACCAGGTGAAGGAGATCGCCCAGGCCGCGAAGGACCACGGGACATCGATCCGGATCGGCGTGAACGCCGGCTCGCTGGACCCGCGGCTGCTGGAGAAGTACGGCAAGGCCACGCCTGAGGCGCTGGTCGAGTCCGCGGTCTGGGAGGCGTCGCTGTTCGAGGAGCACGACTTCCACGACTTCAAGATCTCGGTCAAGCACAACGACCCGGTCGTGATGGTCAAGGCGTACGAACTGCTCTCCGAGCGGGGCGAGTGGCCGCTGCACCTCGGCGTGACCGAGGCCGGCCCGGCGTTCCAGGGCACCATCAAGTCCTCGGTCGCCTTCGGCGCGCTGCTGGCCAAGGGCATCGGTGACACCATCCGCGTCTCGCTGTCCGCGCCGCCGGTCGAGGAGGTCAAGGTCGGCCTGCAGATCCTGCAGTCGCTGAACCTGCGTGAGCGAAAGCTCGAGATCGTCTCCTGCCCGTCCTGCGGTCGCGCCCAGGTGGACGTCTACACCCTGGCAGACCAGGTCAGCGCCGGCCTGGAGGGTATGGAGATCCCGCTCCGCGTCGCCGTGATGGGCTGTGTCGTGAACGGCCCGGGCGAGGCCCGCGAAGCCGATCTCGGTGTTGCCTCCGGCAATGGCAAGGGCCAGATCTTCGTCAAGGGCGAGGTGATCAAGACGGTCCCCGAGGCCAAGATCGTCGAGACCCTGATCGAAGAGGCGATGCGCATCGCCGACGATATGGGCGAGTCCGCCGCCACCGGCGAACCCACCGTCTCCGTCAGCTGACTTGCCGACGTACGGCGTACTGCACGATTTTCTGCCAGAGCTGTGTGGTCGATGCCACGGAGCAGTACTACCGCGAGCGCCTCGACCTGATCGAACAAGCCGAGGCACTCGGCTGTCGATGTCTGGCCATCCGTGCACCACGGCACGTTCCAGTGAGATGCCTGACTGCGGCCAATCGTGGTGCCTGGATTTCGGTGATCCTGGTGTATCGACTACGTCGTGACGCGCATCTCTGTGGACGTGAACGACGAGTGGCTTGACGCCGCACGGGAGGTGCTGGGGACCGAGACCAAGGTGGCGACCATCAACGCCGCGCTGCACGCGTTCGCCGTTCGCAAGCAGGCCAGGGAGATCATCGCGGCCCTTGACAGCGTCAAGATGGACTTCGCCGGCTCGGGGGAGGCGTGGGGCTACGGTGGTGGCCGCGATTTGAGCCGGCTGGTCGAAGACGCGCGGGACGAGCGGACTGCGTGATGGCAGGCGCCGTTTACCTGGCGGACACGTCTGTCTATGTCCTGCAGGGGCGATACCCGGTGGTGAAGCAGCGATTCGAGGCCCTCGGGTGCCACTGTCCTCCATTATGACGAGGACTACGACCGCATCGCGAAGGTGACCGGCCAGCCGGTGGAGTGGGTTGCGAGCAAGGGATCGCTGTGAGGTTATCGAAGCTGGGGTTGGCCCTGGTCTGGCGGCTCAGATTGTTCTAAGGTCCGAACGGCCTCGCCCGACCGGTGGCGGGTCACCGCCGTTCGGGAGACTGACGATGAGACGAATCATCCTTGCTGTGTTCGCAGCCGGCGCGGCGGTCTGTGCCGCCACCATGCCGGCCGCGGCGATCAACTCGTACAACGCAACGCCTGCGCCTGAACGGACCGAGGTCGGGGCGTTCATGGCGCTGTGGGATCAGACGGGCGACGGCGTACCGGATCGCTTC
>JAWWOY010000029.1:0-2683 GCA_033851195.1 Kribbellaceae bacterium
GGATGTTCGGGTTGAAGCGCCGCTTGGTGCGACGGTGCGAGTGGGACACGTTGTGTCCGAACTCGGGGCGCTTGTCGCAGACGTCACAAACGGCAGCCACCGGAACTCCTCAGGAAGATGAATCGCAACTTACAGGTCAGTACTTACAGGTTCAGTCGCCCGGTCGACCCAAGGCAACCGGACAAGACTATCCGATCCGGTGCCCCCGAAGCCAATCCACCCGGACACCGGGCCCTCCCGATAGCCTTCGCGGGTGACGACGGATCGGGTGCTGACGACTGACGTGCTGCGTCGGTGGGCGCGGGCCGCGCTGGCCGCGCTGGCACTGGCACGGGAGGAGATCGACGAGCTCAACGTGTACCCGGTCCCCGACGGCGACACCGGGACGAACCTATACCTGACCTGGGAAGCAGCCTGTGACGCGCTCCCGGAGGGCGAGTTGACGTTCACCGAGGCTGTCCAGGCGTTCGGCCGTGGCGCCCTGCTCGGAGCCCGCGGCAACTCCGGTGTCATCACTTCCCAGCTCATCCGGGCCTGCGGCCTGCGCCTGGCCGAGAACCTCCCGGCTGACCAGACAGACGGTACGACGCGCGCGGTGCTGGCGGATCCGCGGATGAGTGAGCCGGTCGCCTTCGCGGATGCGCTGATGTTCGCGGCCGATGCGGCGTACGGCGCTGTGGCGCAGCCGGTCGAGGGGACGATGCTGACGGTCGCGCGGCAGGCTGCGACCGCCGCCTTGGCGGCTGCGGGCCAGGGGCACAGCCTGGCGGCGGTCTGCCTGGCCGCCGTGCGAGTGGGCCGGGACGCGCTCGGACGAACCACCGAGCAACTCGAGCCGCTCCGGCGGGCCGGCGTAGTGGATGCCGGTGGGGCCGGGCTGGTGGTGATCCTCGGCGCGATGGAGTCGGTGCTGTCCGGGAGGGCACCGTCGGGTACCTCCGGAGTGCCTCCGCGACTGGCTCTCCCGGCTGAGCCCGAGGTGGGGACGGACCTCGGCCCGGACGGTCCGGCGTACGAGGTGATGTATCTGCTGGATGCGCCCGACGAGGCGGTCGGGGACTTCCGGCAGGGGCTGGACCGGCTCGGTGACTCGGTCGTGGTGGTCGGCGGCGACGGCCTCTGGAACGTGCACGTGCACACCGATGACGTGGGTGCCGCGATCGAGGCCGGGATCGAGATCGGCCGGCCGTACCGGATCCGCGTGACGCATTTCGCCGACCTGGTTCCCCAGCCGCCCAAGCCGGGACGGGTGGTGATCGCCGTGGCGGCGGGGGACGGGCTCGCGAAGCTGTTCACCGATGCCGGCGCGGTGGTGGTCGCGGGCGGCCCGGGCAGGCGTTGCTCGACCGGTGAACTGCTGAAGGCCATCGAGGAGGCCGGCGCCCCCGAGGTGGTGCTGCTGCCGAACGACAAGGACTCGATCGCCGTGGCCGAGGCAGCCGCGACGGCCGCGCGGCAGGACGGCGTACGGGTGGCCGTGATTCAGACCCGGGCGCAGGTGCAGGGGCTGGCGGCGATCGCGGTGCACGACCCGCGGCGGAGCTTCGACGACGACGTGGTGCAGCTGTCGGCCGCGGCCGGGCAGACCCGGCACGGGGCGGTGACGATCGCGGTGAAGGACGCGTGGACGATGGCCGGCACCTGCGGGATCGGGGATGCGCTCGGCGTGGTGGACGGCGATTTCGCGCTGATCACCCGCGATCTGGAGACGGCCGCCACCGGTGTCGTGGACCGGCTGCTGGGCGGCGGCGGCGAGTTGATGACGGTGGTCCACGGCCGGGACTCGACGCCCGCGCTGGTGGACGCGCTGGTGCGGCACGTACGCCGGAGTCGCCGGGATGTCGACGTCGTGGTGTACGACGGTGGTCAGGAGAGATACCCGTTGCTGATCGGGGTGGAGTGAGTTGGCCCGTACTGACATGGACCGCAAACTGCGCGACGTCCTGGGCCTGAAAACGGCCAGGACCTTTGCGGACGTGCTCGGCATCGAGACCGTCGGCGAACTGCTGCGGCACTACCCGCGGCGGTACCTGAAGAAGGGCGAGCTGACCCCGTTCGACGAGCTGGAGGTCGGTGATCAGGCCACCGTCAGCGGGCGGGTCAAGAAGGTCACGGTGCGATCGCTCGAGGGGAGCAAGCCCGAGATCAAGCTCACCGAGCTGAAGAATTACCGCAAGCACAAGACGATCACCAAGGTCGTGGTCACCGACGGCAAGAGCGACCTGGAGCTGGCGTTCTTCAACCAGCCCTGGCTGGCGACCAAGCTGCAGCCGGGCACGGCCGCGCTGTTCTGGGGCGAGGTGACGATGTTCCGGACCACGAGGCAGCTGAAGGCGCCCGGTACCGAGATCCTCGAGGAAGACGACCTGAGCGAGGAGGAGATCGAACGCCGGGCCCGGCCGTACCGCCCGCTCTACCCGGCCAGCGCCAAGCTCAATACGGCGACGATCGAGAAGAGCCTCAAGATCGTGCTGGACGGGCTGGCGGAGTTGGACGACCCGATCCCCGAGCTGATCCGGCGGAAAGAGAAGCTGATCGGCCTGCGGGAGGCGCTGCTGAAGGTGCACCTGCCGGACTCGCCCGAGGACTGGGAGGTCGCGCAGCGGCGGTTCCGGTTCGAGGAAGCCCTGGTGATGCAGACGATCCTGGCCCAGCGTCGCGCCGTCACCGACGCGCTGAAGGC
>JAWWOY010000030.1:0-5090 GCA_033851195.1 Kribbellaceae bacterium
GTAGTTGAAAACGAACCCGGGTCGATGATCACTTCACGGCTGCGTCGAGTGAGGCCGCCATGCGGTTGAGCAGGAGTTGTCGTTCCTGCTTCGTTGGTGCGAGTTCGGCTGCGTGTTCCAGTTCGGCTGCAGCGTCGTGGTGCCGGCCGAGTCGGGTGAGGATGTCGCCGCGGACCGCGCTCAGGAGGTGGTAGCTGGCCATCCTCCGGTCGTCGAGGAGCGGCTCGGTCGCGGCGAGCGCCGCCTCGGGTCCGTCGACGTGGAGGACGGCGACGGCGCGGTTCAGCGCGACGACGGGTGAAACGGTGACCTGGGCGAGGGCGTCGTAGAGGGCGAGGATCGCGACCCAGTCAGTTTCGGCGAAAGTGGTGGCGCGGGCGTGGCAGGCGGAGATCGCGGCCTGGAGCGAGTACGAGCCCAGGGGGCGAGCCAGGTCGAAGGCGCGGTCGAGCATGCCGAGCCCGTGGTCGATGAGGGTGCGGTCCCAGCGCCGCCGGTCCTGGTGCTCGAGCTGGACGGGCATGCCATGCTCGTCGACCCGGGTGCGGAACCGGGAGGCCTGCAGCTCCATCATCGCGACAAGCCCCAAGACCTCGGGCTCGGTCGGCAGCAGGCCGGCGAGGACGCGGCCCATCCGCATGGCCTCGACCGCGAGGTCGGCACGCACGACCGACTCACCCGACGAGGCCGAGTACCCCTCGTTGAAGATCAGGTACAGCACCTCGAGCACGGCGCGGAGCCGCTCGGGCAGCTCCTCGGCCGCGGGGGTCTCGATCGGCACCCGGGCCTCGGCCAGGGTGCGCTTGGCCCGGGAGATCCGCTGACCGATGGTCGCCGAGGGTGCGAGGAACGCACGGGCGATCTCATCGGTGGTCAGGCCGCCGAAGAGTCGCAGGGTGAGGGCAACCCGGGATTCAGGCGATAGCACCGGGTGGCAGGTAGTGAACACCATGGTGAGCAGGTCGTCGGGGATCGGGTCGAGCGCCTCGTCGGTCACGTCGGACAAGTCGTCGTCCTGCCCGGCGACGAGGAGGGGCGCCTTCCTGCGGGCCGTCTCCTCGCGCCGGGCACGGTCGATCGCCTTGTGCCACGCGGTGCTCATCAGCCAGGCACCCGGTCTCGGCGGCACGCCGGCGCCGGGCCACTGCTCCAGCGCCGCGACGAAGGCCGCTGACGCCAGGTCCTCGGCGACGTCGAGGTCCCCGATACGTCGGGCGAGCGTCGCGATCAGCTGGGGCGCCTCGATCCGCCACAGCGCCTCGACCGACTCACGCAGGTCCACGAGTCGGGCTCAGTCCGAGGTGCGGTCCTGCAGCTGCTCGCTGCGGGCGAGGGTCTCGGCGTCGACGCTCTGGGCGAAGTCGTCCATGTCGAACAGCGGCCGGATCTCCAGGACCTGGGAGTCGCCGTACGCCGGGTCGAACGGGCACCGCTTGGCCCATTCGACCGCCTCGGCCAGCGAGCTGACATCCCAGATCCAGTAGCCCGCGATGACCTCCTTGGACTCGGTGAAGGGGCCGTCGACCACCGACGTCCCCGAGGTCGAGAACGCGATCTTCGCGCCGGCGCTGCTCGGCTTGAGACCTTCGCCGCCGAGCATGATGCCGGCGTTGACGAGCTGCTCGTTGAAGACGCGCATCTTCTCGAACATCTCGGTCGTCGGCTCGCCCTTACCCTCGTCGGCGGCGTCGCCCTTGGTCATCACCATCACGCGCATGGAAAACGTTCCTCTCAGTCCTGGCCGCTGGTGCGGCGCAGCAGGTCGGCAATGAATGCGGGATCGACGGTGTCGCCCTCGCGGAGGTCGACGACCTTGCGGTCCCCGGACCCCAGGGAGCGGAGCATCCCCGGTACGGCCTCGACGTCCCCCGCGTCGAACACCATGAACGAGACCTTAGCCGCGGCCACATGCAGGACCGCGGCATGTCTCCCGTCGACGTTGAAGTGGGGCTTGCCGTACCGGAGCACCTCGTCGACACCCGGCAGGGTGCTTTGGACGGTGTCGCGCAGGAGGTTGCACACCTCCAGTTGCCACGGCTTGGTCTTCGCGAGGTAGTCGGTGACGTCGCTGTTCATGGCGTGCTCCTTCAGGCCGTGGTGACGCGGTAGGTCGAGACGAGTACGCCCGTGTCGAAGGTGGTTGTGTCGGTGTGCTCGAGGCCGGTGGGGCTCTCGGGGCGAAACAGCGGTTCGCCGGCACCCCTGAGGACGGGGTAGATCCAGATCCGGTATTCGTCGAGCAGTCCGGCCGTCGCCAGCGCGTCGGTCAGCCGGCCATGGCCCCAGATGAGGATGTCGTCGCCGTCGGTGCCCTTGATCTGCTCGACCGCGGTGAGGAGATTCTCGCTGGGGATGACCGTCGTCGGGTTCCAGGCGCTGGTGTCGACCGGTTCGGAGGCAACCACGTACTTGTCCATGCCGTTGACGTGGTCGGCGTACGGGTTGCCGCCCATCTGCGGCCACGCCTGCGCCATGCCCTCGTAGGTGACGCGCCCGAGGAGCAGCGTGTCGGCTCCGAGGGTGAGGTCCAGGGCGTACCGCTGTGCTGCGGTGTCGTTGTACTGCAGCGACCATTTGTGCGGGTTGTCGATGAAGCCGTCGAGCGTCGTGTAGGTAGAAGCGATGATGCGTCGCACGGGGAGTCCCCTCTCCTGATGGGCCAGCTGGTCCGACCCTCACCCCTCCTTCGTTTGACCTTCCGGCAGTTCGACACAGCCGCTAGTACTTTTTCGGGCCGCTTCACAATCGATAGGCCTCGCGCGAAAGGACGGATCCGAAAGGAAGATCCGGAGCAAACGCACGCGGCGATGCGGTCGTCCCCATCTCGGCTAGATCCGGACGTCCGGGTCGCGGCGAAGTGACGCAGGCCGGTGTGGTTCGCGGGTGGCCGCTCTCCCTTTCCCCAGGCCGCGCCTGCTTCTACTCGACGACAGATGCCCCGCAGGGACGTCCGCAGGCTGGCGAGTCTCCGATCGCGGTCGGGCGCGCTTGGCAGAAACGGCGGGTCAGGCGTCTGGGCCGAAGGAGGCGGCAACGTCGAGATCGTGCACCAGGATGCGGCCGTTGAGGATCTCGTGGCGAAGGACCCGGCCGTCCCTCACGGCGGGCTTCTCGGCATACTCGGCGAAGCGGTCGTTGCTCAGCACGTAGACGAACGGGTCCTCGGCCGCAGCCAGGATCGTCTCGTCCGCCAGGGTGCGCGAGGCGACTACGTGCACCTTCGACCCTGGGAGGGCCTCGCGCAGGGCAGCGTCATCCCCGCCGAGCTTGCGACGGATGGAGGCGTCGAACTCGACGGTGACGTTATAGGAGTCGCTCAGCTGCTGACATAGCGGGCCGTGTGCTCCTAGGCGGATGAAGGTGCCGCCCTCGTAGCAGACGTTGCTGCCGTCGATGACCAGTGCCCGCACTACCCGAGCGCCGCGCGTCGCCAACTTCGTGACCCGCTCCTGAGCCTTCGTGACGTTGCGGCGAACCCCAGTCAGCTGGCGGTCGATGTGGCCGCTCTCTCGACGTGCCTCGCTCATGGTGCGGCGGCGGTCGGAGATCACGGCGCGAGGCTTCCCGATCCCGAACCTTTCCTCGCATTCCTGGTGAATCTCCCAGCGCGCGGACTTGTCGGATGTCCGCGGGCGAGGACGGATTTCCCCATCCGCGTTGGATCCGGCGCGGATCGTGTCGCCGCCAAGCCGGACCGAACGAGACGGTCTCCGGTGCGCCCACGCCAAGACCCCTGGTTACGATCCGTGACGAAGTTGGCCGTCTCCGGGCGGCCGCTCATGGCCGCGAGCGGGCAGATTCCGATGGCCGCCAACAGACCCAGCGCGGCAGACGATTGCTGTGATTCTGGGAAAGGTGAAGAGGATCTCCTCCGGCGCAGGCTCCAACGCTTCGGTGCAACCAGCGCAGGCGAGCATGCGCGTTGTCGAGTGCTCAAAGGGAATGTCTCCACGCTACGAGGGAAAGCCAGACCACCAGGCGCTTTGGGACCGATGAACGGCGACACGCCGGGGAACAAGGGACCGACGATGGGTATGAAGGGACGGGGGTGGCGGTGGTTACTCGAGGGCGGAGCGGAGGTCTGCGCGGGTGAGGTTGGCTGCGCACCAGGCGAAGTGTCCGTCGCTGCCGTCCGGGCTGTACATCGTCGCGGTCGACACCGCATAGGCCGCCCGATAGAGCAGCATCAACTCCCGCGAGTAACCCAGCTCAGACTCGAACCGGCTCAGCAGCAGATCGTCGGCGGCACGCGCGCCGGGGCCGTACATGTCGTAGAAACCCGCTGCCGTGGCTGCGTCGAAGGCGTTGTCGCCGGCTGTGGTGAAGAAACCCCAGTCGAGCAGCGCACTGACCCGGCCGTCTGCATCGACGAGCAGGTTCGGGGGACAGATGTCGCCATGCACAAGCTGGAACTGGTCCGGCGGTAATTGGCCGAGCGACGTCACTAATCGCTCGAGTAGGGCGTCGAAGCCGTCGACGGACCGGCCGAGGAGCGACCCGCGGCCCCGTCGACGGACGACGGCGGCGAGCACCTCGCCCCACGATGACCTGTCCTCCCACAGGCTCGTGTGCTCGTCCAGCACGGGCAGGGCCTTGGTCGGCTGGCCTACGGCCGTCTTTCCGAGTGCCGACACAACGCTGGCGAAGGCGTCGAGCGCTTGCTCTTCGGTGACGACTCCCGCTGCCACAGCGGCCCTGAGCGGCGTACCGGGCAGTTTTGGCTCGAGGCTCACGGTCTGCCCGTCTAGCTCGACGACCTCACTGATCTCCGGCGTACGGAACAACAGGTGTTGCGCGGACAACTCTTGGTGGAAGGCCTGCAAGGAGACCAGTTCGGCTGGGCGGCGATCGAACCAGACCTTGCCGACGAGGCCGTCCCCGACGTCGTAGACGGTGCCTTCCATGCCGCGGCCGATGAGCTCGATCTGGTCGGCGCCACGCTCTCTGAAGAACTCGACCTGGGCTTCGTTCACTCCTGAACTCTGTCAGCCGGTGGAAGCCGCGACGGCACCGGATCAACTGACGCGGGCACTTTGGGACCGATGAACGGCGACACGCCGGGGAACAAGGGACCGATGATGGGTTGGGGT
>JAWWOY010000036.1:0-3218 GCA_033851195.1 Kribbellaceae bacterium
TGGCAGCCGTGTATCGGTGGCGGTCCGGGCCAGCCGTTGTCGGCGTAGCGTTCGAGGCATGACGATCCACGGCGACCATCCGTTCCTGCCGGCCGAGTCCGACCGCAGCCCGGTCCGCCGGTTCCGCGGCCGGCTGCCGTCCCCGGTCAGCCTCTGGACCACCTCGTACGCCGGCGAACGGGCCGGGCTGACGGTCTCGTCGATGCTGGTGGCCGACGGTGATCCCGGCTACGTGATCGGTCTGATCGACCCGGACTCGGACCTCTGGGAAACGTTGCGCAAGGCAAGAACAGCGGTGGTCAGCCTGCTCGGCGGGCCGCATCAGCAGCTCGCGGATGCCTTCGGGTACGTCGCGCCGGCGCCGGGCGGCCCGTTCCGGATGATCGAGTGGACCGATACCGAGTGGGGCCCGGCCCCGGTCGGCGTCAGCAGCTGGGCCGGCTGCCGGCTGGTGGACGAGGATCCGCCCGAGGTCGGCTGGGCCCTGCAGGTCCAGCTGGAGATCGTCCACGTCGAGCTCAGCACCGACGAGATCACCCCAGTGGTCCACCGCCGAGGCCGCTACACAACTCTCTGACCTAGAGTTCACGCCATGCGTGCCACCACTATTCATGCTCCGTTCGATGTCCGGTTGAGCGAACTGCCGGACCCCGTGATCACCAAGCCGACTGACGCTGTCGTCAAGATCGTTGCCGGCTGCATCTGTGGGTCCGACCTCTGGTCCTACCGCGGCGAGAACCCGATCACGCCGGGCAAGCGGATCGGCCACGAGTATGTCGGCATCGTCCAGGAGATCGGCACGGAGGTCCGGACGGTGCAGCCGGGCGACTTCGTGGTGACGCCGTTCGTCGCCAGCGACGGGACCTGCCCGAACTGTGTCGCCGGCCTGCAGTCCGTCTGCCAGCAGGGTGCTTTCATCTCCGGGCCGGATGCCGACGGCGGCCAGGGCGAGTACGCCAAGGTCCCGCACGCCGACGGCACGTTGGTCGCGACCCCGGCGGTACCGGACGACTCGCTGGTGCCGTCCCTGCTCACGCTCTCCGACGTGATGGGTACCGGCTGGCACGCCGCGCGCTCAGCGCGGGTGAAGCCGGGCGACACGGTTGTGGTGGTCGGTGACGGGGCGGTCGGCCTCTGCGGCGTACTGGCCGCGGTCCGGCTGGGCGCCGAGCGGGTGATCGCTATGTCCCGGCACGAGCCGCGGCAGAAGATCGCCCGCGAGTTCGGTGCCACCCACGTGCTCGCCGAGCGCGGCGACGAGGCCAAGGCCGCCGTACTGGAACTCACCAATGGCATCGGCGCGGACGCGGTGCTGGAATGCGTCGGCACGGACCAGGCGATCGAGACCGCGTTCGCGGTGGCACGGCCCGGCGCGATGGTCGGGTTCGTCGGCGTACCGCATGGGGTCCAGGTGCCGATCCGGACCATGTTCAGCCGCAATGTCGGCCTGGCCGGTGGCGTCGCTCCGGTGCGCGCGTACCTGCCGGAGTTGATGGCGGAGGTGCTGTCTGGCGCGATCAACCCCGGCCTGGTGTTCGATCAGGAACTCCCGCTTGCGGACGTGGCCGACGGCTATAAATCGATGCACGAGCGCCGCGCCATCAAGACGCTGCTGCGCCCCTGACCACGCTCACACGCGATTGCGCAGCGTGGTCACGTCTGGGCAACGCGCGTGCGCGGAGCGTTGACACCTGCCCGGCGGCGCGCCCAGAGTTGGGCCGTCAAGGGGGCATTCGTTGTCAGACAGCTCCACGAGCTGATCGGAGAGTGGAAAAAATGCGTGGTGGTTGGAGCAAGACCTTCGCGGTGGTGGGTGCCGTGGGTCTTCTCGCGGTCAGTGCCTGCGGTAACAGCAACGACAACAAGAGCGGGGGTACGGCCAGCAAGGACGTCACCGTCTTCACCTGGTGGGCCGACGGTGGCGAGAAGGCCGGGCTGGACGGGCTTGTCTCGGTGTTCAAGACCAAGTGCAAGGACTACAACTTCGTCAACTCGGCCGTGGCCGGAGGCGCCGGGTCGAACGCCAAGCAGGTGCTCGCGAACGACCTGGCGGCCAGCAAGCCGCCGAGCACCTTCCAGGCGCACGCCGGTGCCGAGCTGGGTGACTACATCAAGAACGGCCAGGTCGACGATGTCAGTGCCCTGTACAAGCAGTTCGGCCTCGACAAGGCTTTCCCGCAGAGCCTGCTGGACAACCTGACCGTTGACGGCAAGATCTACTCGGTGCCGGCCAACATCCACCGTGCGAACGTGGTCTGGGCGAACCCGGCCGTGCTGAAGAAGGCCAATATCGACGCCACCAAGGCGCCGGCCTCGGTCGATGCCTGGATCGCCGACATGGAGAAGCTGAAGGCCGCCGGGGTCAAGTACCCGCTGGCGACCTCGAAGGGCTTCGCCGAGGAAATGGTGATGGAGGCAGTCCTGCTGGCCGAACTCGGCCCGGACAAGTTCACCGGCCTGTGGAATGGCAAGACGGACTTCAGCGGTGCCGACGTCGCCGCCGCGCTGGAGAAGTTCAAGAAGCTCCTGAGCTTCAGCAACACCGACCGTGAGGCCATCGACTGGCCGGACGCCCTCGGCTACGTCAACAAGGGCCAGGCGGGTTACACCCTGATGGGTGACTGGGTCGCGGCACAGCAACTGTCCGACAAGATCCCGGACACGGCGTACACCTACTGGCCCTCGCCGGGCACCGAGGGCGACTTCCAGTACCTGGCGGACTCGTTCACGCTGCCGACCAGCGGTGTCGACCCCGAGGGTGCGAAGTGCTGGCTGGACGTCGTCGGCAGCGCCGACGGCCAGAAGGCGTTCAACACCAAGAAGGGTTCGATCCCGGCTCGGGTGGACGCCGTGCCGGCGGACTACCCGAAGTACCAGCAGGCCGCGATGGCGGACTGGAAGAGCAAGACGGTCGTGCCGTCCTGTGCCCACGGTGCTGCCTGCACCCTCGGCCAGAACGACAGCATCCTGTCCGCCATGGGCCAGTTCAGCAGCGGGATGGACGTGGCGGCACTGCAGAAGGCGCTCGTCGCCGCAGTCAAGCCGTCCTGATCCGCTGTGCCATCGCTGACTGATACAGATCAGGAGTCCTGAGCATGCACGGAAGGATCCGCACCTGGGGTCCGGGCGCCCTCGTGCTGTTGCCCACGGTGTTGCTGCTCGGGTATTTCGTCTATGGGTTGATCGGCTGGTCCTTCAACACCTCGTTGACGGACCGG
>JAWWOY010000038.1:0-4468 GCA_033851195.1 Kribbellaceae bacterium
GGAGGCACATGTAAGCTAACGCCGACTTCGGGCTGTGGCGCAGCTTGGTAGCGCGCGTCGTTCGGGACGACGAGGTCGCAGGTTCAAATCCTGTCAGCCCGACCATCCTCAGGGCCAGTCACTTCACTGTGACTGGCCCTGAGTGTTTTCCGGGCAGTCGGCACCGGGCACGTCGATCCGGCAGCGGCCAGAAGTATGCAATTTCCAGACTTTACGAACTTCGCGGTGTATGTTTTGGGCATGTCGACCTACACGATGACCGAGGCGAACCGGCGCATCTCCGAGCTGGTCAACGAAGCGCGCTACACCGGCCAACCAGTGCTGATCACCGATCACGGCAAGCCGGCTGTGGCGTTCATCTCGCCCGATCTGCTCGCTAGGTACCAAGCGCTCGAGGACGCCGCCGACCAGGCGGTGATCGACCAGATCCAGGCCCGCGGGCCGCGGTGGGTGGACAACGACGACGCCCAGCCGATGATGAACGAGATCCTGGCCGCGGCCGACGCTGATGCCGCGAACCAGGGCCGGTGACCCAACGGCACCTCCGGGTGGGCGAGTACCGGGTGCTGTACGAAGTCGACGACGACACCGTCCGGGTGTGGTCGCTCGGCCGGGCGCCGCGATGAACCACTTGCAACTTGCTGCACGGGCGGTCGCTGGATCGTGGCCGAGCGGGCGGTCTTGTCGTAGCCTGCCGCGATGAGCGACAACGAGGACGACGACGAGATCACTCGGGGCATGCCGGCCGATCTGGAGACGGTGCTCGAGCAGGAGGACGCCGAGGACGAGGCCGAGGCCGACGAGGGCAGGTACGACGCTCCGCCGCTGCCGCCGCTGCTGATCGCCGCTGTGGTCGGGCTGCTGTGCGGCTTCGCCACGGTCGCGCTGGTCTGGCTCAGCGAGCGAGGCTGCGACCGGGTCCGGGACACCCCGAACTGTGGCGCGCTCGGACTCCCCCTGCTGGTGCTGATCGTGATCATCACGATCGTGCTGGGGGCGCTCGCGCTCAGCCGGCTCGGGATGCCTCAGCCGCGGCTGGTAGCGTTCCTCGGCGTCATGTTCATGCTGCTGATCGTGGTCGGTCCGCTGTCGGGCCAGTTGTTCTCCACCTGGGCGTTGCTCGTCGTACCGGTGTTGACCGCGGTCACCTTCCTGGTCGCGCGCCTCGTCGCGGGCCGTCTGGAGAAGGCCGATGCCTGAGCTGCCCCGCTACCGCTGCCGGCGCACTGGGCAGCCCCTGCCGACCGACGGGACGCTCACCCATCCGGCCTGGGCAGAAGCGCCCTGGACCGAGGACTTCGTCGACATCTCCGGTCCCGACCGGCCGGTGCCGCGGTTCCGTACCAGGACCAAGCTGCTCTGGGACGACGACTTCCTGTACGTCGGCGCGCACCTGGAGGAGCCGCACGTCTGGGCGACGATGAGCGAGCGCAACACGATGCTTTTCCAGGAGAACAACTTCGAGGTATTCCTGGACCCGGATGGCGACGGCGAGAACTACTACGAGTTCGAGATCAACCCGCTCGGCACCATCTGGGAGCTCACCCTGCCTAAGCCGTACTCGCGCGGCGGCGTGGCGATCGATCCGACCAACCTGCCGGGCCTGCGCACCGCCGTACACGTGGACGGCACGCTGAACGACCCGGCCGATACCGACCGGGGCTGGTCGGTGGAGATCGCCCTGCCGTGGGCCGCGCTGGCGTCGTACAACGTGGGTCGGGCGACGCCGCCGGCCGAGGGTGACGAGTGGCGGATGAACCTGATGCGGGTGGAATGGCCTCATGAGGTCGTCGACGGGGCGTATCGCAAGGGCGTCGGGGAGAACCACTGGGTCTGGTCGCCGCAGTACGTGGTGGACATACACAAGCCGGAGCACTGGGGTGTGCTGGAGTTTGTGGCTTAACTCATCTCGATGCAGTCCGCCCCACCGGTTAGTGTCGGCAGCACACCGGCCACCGAACGGTAACGGAGCAGCCTGATGGATAAGACGTACGACTCGCCGCGGGCCGCGGTCGACGACATCGGCGACGGCGCGAGCCTCGCGGTCGGCGGCTTCGGGCTGTGCGGCAACCCGATGCAGCTGATCAGCGCGATCCATGACCTGGGTGTGAGCGGCCTCAGCGTCGTCTCGAACAACTGCGGTGTGGACGACTGGGGTCTCGGCATCCTGCTCGCCGACAAGCGGATCGCCAAGATGACCTCGTCGTACGTCGGGGAGAACAAGGAGTTCGCCCGGCAGTTCCTGACCGGAGAACTGGAGGTCGAGTTGACCCCGCAAGGCACACTGGCGGAGAAACTGCGCGCCGGTGGCTGCGGGATCGCCGCGTTCTTCACCCTCGCCGGGGTCGGGACGCAGGTGGCCGACGGTGGACTGCCACAGCTGTACAACCCGGATGGCTCGGTGGCGAAGGCCTCGGAGCCGAAGGAGACGCGCGAGATCAACGGCACGACGTACGTGCTGGAGGAGTCGATCACGACCGACTTCGGCCTGGTGCATGCGCTGAAGGGCGACACCCACGGCAACCTGATCTTCGACCGGAGCGCGCGCAACTTCAACCCGCTGGCCGCGATGGCCGGCCGGATCACCATCGCCCAGGTGGAGGAGCTGGTCCAGCCGGGCGAGCTGGACCCGGACGAGATCCACCTGCCGGGGGTGTACGTCCAGCGAATCGTTGCTGTTGGCAAGGACATCGAGAAGCGGATCGAGAGGCGCACCGTGCAACCGCGGGCTGCCTACGAAGCCGCGCGCGAGAAGCTGGAGGCCTGAGCCATGCCACTGACCCGTGAGCAGATGGCCGCCCGTGCGGCGTCCGAGCTGGAGGACGGCTCCTACGTCAACCTGGGCATCGGCCTGCCGACCCTGGTCCCGAACTACATCCCGGACGGCGTCACCGTCGTCCTGCAGAGCGAGAACGGCATACTCGGCGTCGGGCCGTACCCGGTCGAAGGCGACGAGGACCCGGACCTGATCAACGCGGGCAAGGAGACCGTCACGACGTTGCCGGGCGCATCCTTCTTCGACTCGTCGCTGTCCTTCGGGATGATCCGCGGCGGCGCCATCGACGCGGCCATCCTGGGCGCGATGCAGGTGTCGGCCACCGGCGACCTGTCGAACTGGATGATCCCGGGCAAGATGGTCAAGGGGATGGGCGGCGCCATGGACCTGGTACACGGCGCGAAGAAGGTGATCGTGCTGATGGAGCACGTCGCCAAGGACGGGTCGCCCAAGATCCTCGAGGAGTGCGACCTGCCGTACACCGGCCGGGGCGTGGTCAACCGGATCATCACCGACCTCGCAGTGCTCGACATCACCGAAGACGGGCTGCAACTGGTCGAGCTCGCCGATGGCGTCACCTTCGACGAACTCCAGGAGAAGACCGGCGCGCCGATCAAGCAATGAACCGTACGTCGGGGTGGCGCGGCGACGCGCCGTCCCAAAGTTTGCTCCGCCGGCCCCGGAGGTGTTGGTCGAAAAACGCCGGTAGGTAGCTGCGGAGTGCGCGCAGGATCCGCTCGGGACCGACCGTGCCGATGGTCGTGGCCAGCAACTCGGGCGGTACCTCGAAGAAGCGGCGGAACCACGGGATCAGCGCCTGGTGGTCGATGAACGTGTAGTGCATCCCCGCCGGCACGTTCAAGTCCCGCTTCCAGCCCGTCGAGTGGTCCCAGAACAGGCCCCACGACCGCTCGGTCCGATGGGTCTGCGGCCCGCCGTCCGGACCGGTTCCGCCCGCGCCCATCAGCAGGAACGGCCGGTCCACACCATGCTGGACAGTCGGCGACGCGGCACCGTCCGGGTAGCCGTAGCCGAGCGTGCCGTCCAGGTCGATCCCCGCCTTCACCCGCCCGTCGACGTCCATCACATCGGCCGCGGTGATACCTCCCGCGGAATGCCCGTAAATGCCGACCCGTTGGAGGTCCAACATCTGGCCCAGGCCGGCAGGCAGCCGCCGCTTCTCGGCATCGGGGTTCCCGCCGGCTGCCAGAACGGCCAGGGAGTCCAGCACGAACCGCACGTCGGCCACCCGGGTTGCCCGGGCGATCAGGGCGTACTCGCCCTGCGGCAGGGTCTGCACCTCGAGCCGCCCACCCGGGAACTCCACCCCGGCCACCTCGTAGGTGTGGTCGATCGTCACCACTACGTACCCGCGGCTGGCGAACTCCGCGACCAGGATCGACCCCAGGCCGCGCGGGACTCCGAACCCGGGTGAGAAGAGCAGCACCGGCCGCCGCCCCCAACTCCCACTCACCGGCGCCAACAGACCGGCGTGACTCCTCGCCCCCACCCAGTCGACCGCCTCGACAGGTTGCTGCAGAGCCACCGCGGCGCCCTCAGCGTACAGCTCGGCAGTCTGCGGCGAGAGGTACGGCGCAGGCGCGACCGGGCCGCCTCGGGACGGATACCAGATGCTGATCATCAACTCGCGGGAGCGGCCGGGGACGTACGAGTCGTCCCGGTCGCGGTCGA
>JAWWOY010000135.1:0-5164 GCA_033851195.1 Kribbellaceae bacterium
CCGAGGCCGTTCCACGTACTGGCGACAGCGAATCCGGTCGAGTACGAAGGAACCTACCCGTTGCCGGAGGCACAGCTTGACCGGTTCATGCTCCGGGTCGGGTTCGGCTATCCCACCCCGGCCGAGGAATGGGAGGTGTTGCAACGCCGGATGCAGCGCCGCCAGGAGGACCAGGTCGTCGAGGCCGTCACGGATGCCGCCGGCCTGATCGCGGCCCAGCGAGCCATCGAGACGGTGACGGTCGATGACACCGTCGGCCGGTACTGCGTCGACCTCGCCGCCGCCACCCGGAGGGACTCGCAGGTGCTGGTCGGCGCCTCGCCGCGTGGATCGCTCGCACTGTTGCTGACCGCCCGCTCGTACGCCGTGATCCAGGGGCGCGACTACGTCGTACCCGAAGATGTGAAGGCCGTCGCGATCCCCGCACTGGCGCACCGGATCACCGTCCGGCCGGAGCTCTGGCTGCACGAGGTGACCGGCGCGACCGTGGTCCGGACCGTGCTCGGCTCGGTGCCGGCCCCGCCGACCGTCGGTGGCCGGCGAACCCCCGTGGACGCCCTGCAGTGAGCAGTCCGGGCCGTTGGCAGCCGACCCACGCCCAGGTCCGCGCCGTCGTAGTGGCTGCGCTCCTGCTGGTGGTGGCCGTGCTCGCCCGCCGCCCGGACGCGGCCGTGCTCGGCCTGCCGCTGGCCGTCGTCGCCGTCTGGGGCCGGTACTTCCGCCCGCACGATCGGCCGAAGATCAGTACCGAGCTGGACGCCGATGTGCTCTTCGAGGGCCAGGCGACGACGTACCGGTTGCGGGTAGCGGAAGGGCTGGACCCGGACGTCGACCTGATTGTCGCGGCTCTGCCCCGAGGCAGGTGGTTCCGCTACGACCCCGTGCACGCGGCGATTGTGGAGCCTGTCGAGAGCGGAGCTGTCGAGCTCGAGGTGGGCGTCCGCTCGGAACGCTGGGGCTTGCGCCGGCTGGAACGCCCGTTGGTCATCTGTACGTCGGTGCTCGGCGGGTACCGGACCAACGTACTGGCAACCGAGCCGATTGCCGTTACCACGTTGCCGTTGCGGGCCGGGTTCGCCGCGGTGGACTCCGTGCCGAGGCCCGCCGGGCTGGTCGGGCTGCACCGGTCCCGGCGGCCTGGTGAGGGCACCGAGTTGGCCGGCGTCAGGCCGTTCCGTACGGGTGATCGGCTGCGGCGGATCAACTGGGCCGTGTCCGCGCGGACCCAGGAGTTGCACGTGACCTCGACCTGGTCCGACCGCGACACCGAGGTCGTCATTCTGCTCGACACCGGCGACGAGGTCGGAGTGAGCGAAGGTGTCGACGGCCGTTCCAGCAGTCTTGATACGGCGGTCCGGGCGGCTGCTTCGATTGCTGAGCACTACTTGCGCCATGGCGACCGGGTCCGCTTGATCGACACCGGCACGGTCGTTCGCGGAGTCCGGGCGGGCAGTGGCCGTGGCCACCTGCGGCGGATTCTCGACGTACTGGTGCACGCGGACCGCAAGGGTGGCCAGCAGGACGAGAAGCAGTTGGCCCGGCGGCACCGGATCAGGCCGGACAGCCTGGTGCTGGTGCTGAGCCCGCTGTTGCGCCGGCCGATCCTCGGGTACATCGTCACGCTGGTGCACTCCGGTTGCACGGTGATCGCAGTGGACACGCTGCCACCGGATGTCGGCGAGACGGTCGACCGTCAGCAGCACGACGAGCGGGCCTGGCCGCTGGCCTGGCGGCTCCGGCTGCTGGAACGACGGTCCGAGCTCGACCGGCTGGGCGACCTCGGCGTACCGACGGTGCGCTGGCGTGGTGCCGGCACCCTCGACGAGGTCCTGCGAGACGCCGCCCGCCTGGCCTCCGCCCCGAGGATCCGTTCATGACCGCGGCGGAACGGATCACGCTCTGGCTGGCACTGATCAGAGCGTCGAGTCTGGCAACGGTGCTTTGCCGGCTGACGATCGCCGCCGCCGGTGCCGTAGCGGTGCTGCTTCCGGCGTCGCGGCCATGGGATGAGCTCGACCTGATCCCTATTCTCGCGGTTCCGTTGCTGCTGGTCTGCGTGGTTCTGCCGGACTCGGCTGCTCCGCTGTTCTTCATCCTGGTGGTCGCTGCCGGATGGCTGCAGCGGGCACCTAGCGGAGTCAGCTGGGACGTCGTGCTGACTGGGATCGCCTTGCTGGTGGTGCATCTGGCCTCGGCCTTCGCCGCGCAGTTCCCGTCGTACGCCAGGGTCGAACGTCGAGCCCTGCGCAAGTGGTTGCTGCCGGCCATGATCGCGTTGTTGCTCGGCCCGGTGGTCGCAGTCGCGGCCGCGCTGATCCGGGGCGCCGCCGTACCGGGCTCCATGGCGCTGACGGTTGGAGCTCTGGCAGCCGCCACCGGAGCCGTCTGGTTCGCCGCTGCGGGTGAGCAACGTACGCCGGGGGACTCAACACCCTGGTGGCGTCCGAGACGGGGCGAGCAGCAACTGTGATCGCTTCCACTCGCGCCACCGATCGAAGGCAGTAACCGTGCTCGACGCTGAGGATGTCCGCCGCATCTCCCTTTCCTTGCCGCAGACGGTGGAGAAGGAACGGTGGAACCATCCGACTTTCGACGTCGCCGGCAGGATGTTCGTCACCCTGCCGGACGATCAGACATCCTTCGCGGTGCGCTGTCCCAAGCATGAGCGGACAGAGCTGATCGCAGCAGAGCCGGAGAAGTTCTGGGTGCCGCCGCACGAGGCGAACTCCGCCTGGGTCCGCGTCAGACTTGCTGCCCTGGAAGACCTCGACGAGCTCCACGACATCCTGGTCGACTCGTGGAAACAAGCCGCACCCCCGGAGCTGGCCGACACCTGGGTTGATCGCTGAACGACGAGCCAGCGCGCTACCTGCGATGCTTGCCGGCTAGTACGCCCGTGACGTCGCAACTTCGGTTTAAGGGGCTGTCCCTGTCAGGCGAATGGTGAATCACGGCGCCGCGGACGCCCGCCCCCGGTCGACTTCCCGCCTGGACTTGCCGGGGATGGGCTGACTAGCCGCTTCGGCTTGCCGGGGATGGGCTGACTTGCCGCTTCGGCTTGCCGTGTGGGCTCGACATACCGCTTCGACTGGCCGTTTCGGTGGCCGAGGTTCGGTGTGTCCAGGCGGTAGGTGGAGCGTTGACGGCCTGTCGGAGCGGCAAGTGCGACCTCCGGGCGCGGCACCCGGTGGACTTGCCGGCCTGGACTTGCCGGGGATGGGCTGGCTTGCCGCTTGGGCTTGCCGGGGATGGGCTGACTTGCCGCTTGGACTTGCCCGGGACGGGCGATTTTCCCGTCTGATCGGCGTCGGCATCGCCGTCTCGGCCCTTGCGGAGGTCAGGCGATTAGGCGGAGCGGCGGAATCTGACCAGGGGGTAGACGGGGTCGGAGCCGGCGCCCCGGACTTGGCCGTGGCCGATGAAGGTGGTGGCGCCGTCGAGGACCAAGCCGTACTGCGCGGCTCGGGCGACGAGTAGGGACAGGGCGTCCTCGGAGCGTTTTTCGCCGGGTCCGCGGCCACCAGCGACCCGGCTGGATTCGGGCTTCTCGACGGTGGTGATGAAGACGCCGTCCGGACGGAGGACCCGGGCGACCTCGGCCAGCACCGGCTCGCTGTCGGGGAGCAGTTGCAGCAGCCAAACGGCAGCGACAGCGTCACACCGGCGATCCGCGATCGGCAGGACCGCCGCGTCGGCCACGGCGACGTGCCCGGGCAGCCGCACCCGAGCGTGGCGCAACATCGCCGCGGACAGGTCGATCCCGTGGACAAGGTTGCCCAGGGCAGCTAGTTCGGCCGCGACGCTGCCGGTGCCGACACCTAGTTCGAGGACGCGACCGCCCTTTGGCAACAGTTCGTGAACCGCTTCCGCCGCGGCCTGGGCTCGCGCCTCGCCGCCGCGCGTTTCGTCGTACCGGGCGGCTTCGGCGTCGTCGTACTTGAAAGCGGGCGCGGACTGTGGCCAGAGGGACGGCCAGGCGATGCCCACCTCGGCGAGCATGCGACGAAGCAGCGGTAGCGAGAGGCCGACCACGTTGTGGTAATCGCCCTCGATGCCTTCTACAAAAGGGCCGCCGAGGCCGTCGACGGTGAATGCGCCGGCCACTACGAGCGGTTCGCCGGTCGCGACGTACGTATCGATCTCGTCGTCGGTCAGGTCGGCGAAGTACACGGTCGTTGACGCCAGTTCCCGAAGTTCTTGCCGCGTCTTGGTGTCGAACAGGCAGTGGCCTGTATGCAGCACGCCTGAGCGGCCACGCATGAGACGCCACCGCTCGCGGGCGACCTCGGGTGAGCCGGGCTTGCCGTAAGCGATGCCATCGAGCTCGAGCACCGAGTCACAGCCGAGCACGGTCGCGTGGTCGTCCAGCGTCGCCACGACGGCGCGCGCCTTCAGCGCGGCCAGCGTCCGGGCCAGCTCACCCGGGCTCTCGGCGGTGACGTCATCCTCGTCGACCCCGGAAACGATCACCTCCGGCTCGACGCCTGCGTTGCGCAGCGTCTGCAGCCTGGCCGGCGAAGCCGAGGCGAGAACGAACCTTGGCCTACTCACAGGCGACCGGCTCATAGGCGACCGAGGGCGCTGCGCAATGGGTCCAGACCGATCGAGCCGAGATTCAGCGCGTCGCTGTGGAAGGCCCGCAGGTCGAAGCCGGAGCCCTTCCGCCGCTTCGCCTCCTCGCGCGCCTGCAGCCAGATCCGCTCGCCCACCTTGTACGACGGCGCCTGACCCGGCCAGCCGAGGTATCGGTTCAGCTCCGCTTTGAGGAACTCCGTCTCCATCCGGCAGTGGCCGCGCAGGAACTCGAAGCCCAGTTCCGCGTTCCAGGTCTCGCCCGGGTGGAACCCGAACGGGTTGTCCGCCGGGATCTTCAGCTCCAGGTGCATGCCGATGTCGATGATGACGCGGGCCGACCGGAACGCCTGCGCGTCCAGCATGCCGAGCCGCGCGCCCGGGTCGTCGAGATAGCCGAGCTCGTCCATCAGCCGCTCGGCGTACAGGGCCCAGCCCTCGCCGTGGCCGGAGACCCAGCAGCCGATCCGCTGCCAGCGGTTCAGCAGGTCGGTTCGCAGCATCGTCTGGGCCACCTGCAGGTGATGCCCGGGCACGCCCTCGTGGTAGACGGTGGTCACCTCGCGCCAGGTGGCGAAGTCCTCCAGCCCGG
>JAWWOY010000190.1:0-4815 GCA_033851195.1 Kribbellaceae bacterium
AACCACCACACTGGGCAGGAGCGGGCTTCAGGTCTCCCGCATCGCGTTCGGCACCTGGCAGCTGGGCGGAGACTGGGGCCAGTTCGAAGAGGACACGGCGATCGCGGCGATCAAGCGAGCACGCGACTTGGGCGTCAACTTCTTCGATACCGCCCAGGCCTACGGTTTCGGCGCGTCCGAGCGGCTGCTCGGCAAGGCGCTCCGAGACGAGCTCAGCAGGAACCGGGACCAGCTCGTGATCGCCACCAAGGGTGGGTTGCGGATGACCGATACCGGTCTGGTCCGCGATGCGAGTCCCGAGTGGCTGCGCCAAGGCGTGGATGCCAGCCTGACGGCCCTCGGCGTCGACCACATCGACCTCTACCAGGTGCACTGGCCCGACCCGTTGGTTCCGGTCGCCGAGACGGCCGACGCCCTGCGGGAGCTCGTCGCCGAAGGCAAGATCGGCCACGTCGGCGTGTCCAACTACGACGCGGCGCAGATGGCCGAGTTCGGCGAGACCTTGCCGGTGGAGACTGCGCAGCCGCCGTACCACTTGTTCCGTCGCGAGATCGAGGACGAGGTGCTGCCCTACAGCCGGGCGAACAACGTTGGTGTCCTGGTGTACGGGCCACTGGCGCATGGCCTGCTGAGCGGAACGCTGACCGAGCACGCGACGTTCGCCGGCGATGACTGGCGCAGCAAGAGCACGGTGTTCACCGGCGACAGCTACCGGCACAATCTGGCGGCGGTTCGCGCGCTGGAGAAGTTCGCCGCCGACCGGGGGATGGCCGTCAGTCAGCTGGCCATCGCGTGGACGCTGGCGAACCCGGCCGTGCACGTGGCCATCGTCGGTGCCCGGCGAGCGAACCACATCGAGGACAGCATCGCCGCGGTGGACATCTCGCTGAGCAATGCGGACCTCGCTGAGATCGAGAAGATCATGGCCGCCGCGTCGCCGGTCGCCGGCCCGTCACCGGAGAGTGTCTGATGACCGGCCGTCCGCGCAGTGTCGCTGTGCTCGGCGCCGGGACCATGGGCGCCCCGATCGCCCGTAACCTGCTCCGCGCAGGGTTCGAGGTGCGGGTCTGGAACCGTACGCCTGCCAAGGTTGAGGCGTTGGTCGCCGACGGGGCGCAGCACGCGGCCACGCCGGCGGACGCCGCGGCCGGTGTCGACGTACTGATCACCATGCTTGCCGACGGCGCTGCGGTGGAACACGTGATGACCGGGTCTGCGGGTGCATTGTCCGCGCTTCGGAAGGGCGCGGTATGGATCCAGATGAGCACGATCGGTGTCGAATGGACCGACGCTCTCGCCCACCAGGCCGGCCGACACGGCGTCGCCTTCGTCGACGCCCCGGTCTCCGGCAGTTCAGAGCCGGCCGAGAAGGGGGAGTTGCTCATTCTCGCCTCCGGTCCATGGCCGGTCCGGTCAAGCGTGGAGCCGATCTTCGACGTGATCGGCCGGCAGACACTGTGGCTGGAGCACGTCGGTGATGGCAGTCGGCTCAAGCTAGCGCTCAACAACTGGCTGGCGGTGCTCGTCGAAGGGATGGCCGAAACCATCGCCCTCACCCGGGCGCTCGGGCTCGACCCGCGCCTGTTCGTGGAGACAATTGACGGCGGCCCGTTAGCCTCGGCGTTCGCGATGACCAAGGGCAAGGCAATGCTCGACGCCGACTTCGTCCCCGGCTTCCCGTTGCGGCACGCGGCGAAGGATGCCGCGCTCGCCACGGACGCGGCTCGCGACCACGGGCTCGAGATCCCGCTCACCGATGCGTTGCTACGCCGTTGGCAGGAGGCCATCGCGCTGGGCCACGGCGAGGACGACGTCGCGTCGGCGGTCACCGCGTCCGCTGGCACATCATTGCCCGCCACCGCAGCCTGACCGCGCAGCAGGTGATTCCCGTCACTGGCCGACCTGCGGAGGCCAGGCCTTGCAGGAAAGGGACAGATGTCCTTGAGCGGGATGCTCCTGCATTTTCAACGGATTCACGGGGCGATCTGGAGAAGTTCTCAGGGAGCCGAGCTCTGCTGGAAGTTGGGGGCAGCACGCAAGGAGACAGCACATGACCGAGTTCGATACACATCAGGAATCCGGCGACGGGCATGAGCCCGGCCAAGGCCCCCTGCCCGGTCCGCAGGGGCCGGGTGTCACTGCCGGCGAGCAGGCCGGCCCATCGACAAGAGGGCAGCAAGCCCCAGGCGGATGGGGGCCGAGCGGTCCGCCGCCGGGCGGGTACCCGCCGCACCCCGGGCAGTGGCCGGGGCGCCCCGAACCGCGACATCGCCGTCAGGGCAGGCTGCCGGTACTGATCGGGGTGGTCGTTCTGGCCATGCTCGCGGGCATCGGCGGCATGGCGTGGGGCGTCGTTGGGCGGCAGTCGAGCAGCAGGTTGGCAGCGACGATGATCACGGATCCGTCGTCGATCGCGGCCAAGGTCTCGCCTGGCCTGGTAGACATCAACACAATGCTGGGGTACCAGGGAGGGCAGGCAGCCGGCACTGGGATGGTGCTGACCTCCAACGGAGAGGTGCTCACCAACAACCACGTGGTGGAGGGCGCCACCCGGATCCGGGTCACCGATATCGGCAACGGTCAGACCTACCGGGCCAGCGTTGTGGGCTATGACCGCACCCAGGACATCGCCGTCCTGCAGTTGAAGGGTGCAGCTGGGTTGACCACGGTGACGACAGCGAACTCCGCCCAACTGGCGGTCGGCGAGCAGATTCTCGGGATCGGCAACGCCGGTGGTGTCGGCGGTACTCCCAGTGTCGCGAAGGGTGCAATTACCGCGCTGGGCCAGTCGATTACTGCCACCGACAAGTCGGCCGGCAACGCGGAGCAACTCAGCGGGCTGATCCAGGTCAGCGCGGACATCCAGCCCGGCGACTCCGGCGGTCCGCTGGTCGACGGCGCCGGCCAGGTGGTCGGCATGGACACCGCGGCGTCTGCTCCGAACCAGGTCGCCGGTCAGAGCGGTGCGGACCTGGGCAACGGTGGACAGGCTCCGACTGCTCGGGGCTTCGCGATTCCGATCGGTGCGGCGTTGTCCGTCGCGCAGCAGATCGAGTCGGGTAATGCCTCCTCGACCGTCCACATCGGAAGCTCAGCCATGTTGGGTGTCTCCGTCCTGGCCCACGGGGCGGTCGGTGGTTTCGGAGGTCAGGGAACCGCCCCGGCTTCCGGCGCTGTCGTTGAGCATGTGCTCCCTTCTGGTCCCGCCGCGCAGGCCGGGCTGGCCGCGGGCGATGTGATCACCTCCGTGGGCGGGCAGACCGTCGACTCCGCGACCGCGCTGACCAACGTCATGGGCCAGCACCATCCTGGCGACAGCGTCCCGGTGACCTGGCTCGACCAAGCACAGGTTCAGCACACCGCCACCGTGCAGCTGACCACCGGGCCGGTCGGCTGACCGGCCCCAGGGAATGTTCGGCCCAGAAGCTGTACGTATTTGGAGCGGGGCATTGGCCGGAGGCGGAGCGCCTCCTGTCAATGCCCCTTCTTTCCACCCGCAGGCCTGCTGACATCAGGACGCTCAACGACGTCGTGATCTGCATCGGCGGTGGTTAACATTGTCATGGCGTTCGTGGTGGTGAGACGGAGCGGCCGATCCGTAGGAATCGCCCTAGCCATCACACTTTCAGATCTCTGAGTTCCGGGAGACGCACCATGGCTCAGACCACCGTCTGGCAGCAGATCCTCGACTACTCCAACCGTGCCGACCCGTACCCGCTCTTCGCCGAGTTGCGCAAGACGCCCGTGCTGCGGGAGGAGGACGGGAACTATGTCGTCAGCACCTACCAGGAGATCGTCGGCCTGCTCCACGACCCACGGCTCAGCTCGGATTTCCGCAATCTGCCCGAGTTGGGCGCCGAGGAAGAAGACGCGCCCGAACTCCCGCCCAGCTTCATCGCGACCGACCCGCCCGAGCACGACCGACTCCGGCGCCTGCTGACGCGAGACTTCGGACCGCCCCACCGCCCCGGTCGGGTCGACAGCATGCTTCCCGACATGGTCAAGATCGTCACCAGCGAGATCGACGACTTCGCAGCCAAGGACGGGTCGGGGACGAGCCAGGTCGATATCGTCGACGACTTCGCCTATCCGTTCCCGGTCACGGTGATCTGCGGACTGCTGGGAGTGCCCCGCGAGGACGAGCCGCAATTCCAAGTTCTGTCCGACGCGGTCATCAAGGCCGCAGAGCCGGCCGCCGGCGGGCTCGCGGAACGGCGGCGCCGAGGCCGCAAGGCCGTCGCCGACTTCAATCAGTACTTCGCCGAGCTCCTTGATGCCCGCCACGGCCAACTGGGCGACGACCTGCTCTCCGGGCTCATCAGCGGCGACGGCCCCGAGGCGCCACCCATGCCACGAGAACAGGTGCTGAGCAACGCGACCCTGCTGCTCATCGCCGGCCACGAGACGACCGTCAACCTCATCACCAACGGCATGCTCACACTCCTGCGGCACCCCGAGGTACTCGACCGGCTACGCCGCGGCGACGAACCCGGTCTCGCCGCCCGGACGATCGAGGAACTCCTGCGCTACGAGCCACCGGTGCAGTTCCTATCCAATCGGAACAGCCTCGACGACATCGAGGTCGCCGGCACCACGATCCCCAAGGGCTCACAGGTCACACTCGCGCTCGCCGCCGGCAGCCGCGACCCGGCCCACGTCACCGAGCCCGACCGCTTCGACCCCGACCGCGAACACAACGAGCACTTGGGCTTCGGCGGCGGCATCCACTACTGCTTCGGTGCCCCGATGGCTCGTCCCGAGGCGCAGATCGCTCTCACCGAGCTCGCACGCCGGCTGAGGGCCCCCCGACTTGTC
>JAWWOY010000220.1:0-3263 GCA_033851195.1 Kribbellaceae bacterium
GAACCTCGACTGACCAGCCTCATCACCTCTGCGGCCGCTGTGATGCGACGAGGGTGCGGTCGGTGTGCTCCTCGTCGTACCGCTTGATCAGCGCCGCGGCGTAGCTCTCGGTCGACGCGATCGCGGACGCCAGCGTCGCGCTGTCCCGCTTCCGGTCGGCCGGCCAGTCCGACAGCAGCGCCCAGGCGCGCATCTTCTTCTTGTCGGTGTCCATCGGTTCCGTCGACTCGCTGGTGCTTCCGCGGACAACCGTCGGCTCTGCCGGACGGGCAGGCCTCGGAGCCGGCCGGTTGGTGTTGGCTGCCGGACGGGTGCGCGAGGCAACTTCCCGGGCGATGACGACGGGCTCCTCCGCCTTCACCGGCTCGACCGCGGTCACGGTGACCGGGGCCTCCTTCACCGGCTCGGGCTCGGCGATGACCACCGCAGGTTGCGCGACGGGCTTCACCGCAGGCCGACGCACTACCGGCCTCGCAGCGGGCCTCGACGCAGGTTTTGCTGCCGGCTGCTGCGGCGCCGGCTTCACTACCGGCTGCTGCACTGCAGGCTGCTGCACTGCAGGCCGCGCTACCGGCTGCTGCACTGCGGGCTTCACCGGGGCGGGCGTCGGAGCAGCTGCCCTCACTGGCACAACAGGAGCCTGCACCGGGACCACTGGTTCCTGGACCGGGACAACTGGCGCTTGCACCGCGATCTCGGCGACAGGCTCGTCGTCCTCGATCTCGACCACTACGTCCGCATCCTCGCTGGACCGGTCGTACGGCAGGTACTCGGCTTGGGTGAGCTCGCCGCCCATCGTCTCCGACCAGCGATCGTCGGCGCCGCGCAACGGCACACCGCCATCCGCCTGCGTGAGCTGGCCGGCCGGCGACGTCCCCTCGACCACCCAGACGGCGGCCCGCAGATCCGACCGCTCTTCATCACGGGGTTCCGGCGGCGGCGAGATCGCCCGCGTCAACTTGGCCGTCACGACCTCGTAGTTGATGCGTTCCTCGAGCATCCCGGCCAGCCTGTCCGGGTCGTACGTCGTCTCGGCGATCTTGGCCAGCCGCTCATCCTGGTGTTCCGACCGGATGTACTCGGCAACGGTTCCGGCAATGGCAACCCGGCGAGCTGCGTTCCGCATCTGCTCCCGTGCCTGCCGCAGGCTCTCGTACAGGCCGTAGCCGTGCTCGAGTGCGAGCGACCGGGCCAGCCAGGTCACCTTGGGCTCGCGAGCCCACTGGACCACGCCGTAGACCGGGCCGGTCGTCGCCATCTGCCCGGAATTCCGCAGAACGTCGCGGCGACGGGCCGAGCTGTGGATCAGCCACAGCACATAGGCGAACGCCGACAGACCGCCGAAGCCGAAGGCGAGGAACCGCTCCTCCGGCCGCCAGTGTCCGAGGACGTTGAAGACGAGCGCCACCAAGGCCGCGAAGAGCGACATCGCCCGGTAGGCGTAGGCCTGCTCCCCCTTGCGGCGCCGCAGGTCGGCGAGCGCGGCGGTGGCGACACCGCCGAGCTCGATGACCGCCACCGCGGGCGTGACCACGGCGATCCGCAGCGCCATCGGGAAACCCTCGGCCGGCCAGGGGATGTGAGTGACGCCGGCCCAGACCTGACCGACGAGTGCGGCCGTGGCCGCTGTTGCGTAGAAGGCGTATGCGACCTTGTCCGCACCTGTGAGGGGTACGTTGACAAGCTCGCCATTACTGGTGCTGGTGGTGTTCTCCTGCAAGACGTGGTCTCCTGACCGGTTCGGGCTATCCGGCAGTTCGTCGGTGGTGATCAATTGCTGCCTCCCCAGGTAGCGGGTTGAGGCTACCGGTTTTCCGGCCCTTCGCGGGAGGGAATCTTCAGAAGAGATCACTGTGCGTTCCCTTCCTCCCCCACCACTGCCGCGTTCACACACTGCGAACGACACTTTCCGGGCACAGTCGTAGGGTCGGCGAGTGATTCCGACCCTTCGATCGTTGCCCGCACCACCGGCACTCCGCGCGTACCTCAAGGGCGTCTACGGCTTCGAGGTCACCAGCTGCACGCTGCTCCGCTCACTCGTCAACGATGTCTACGAGATCAGTACGCCGGAGCGCCGGCTGGTACTGAAGCTCTACCACGGCGGCAACTGGTCGATCGACGAGGTGGGCTGGGAGGTCGAACTCGCGGCCCACCTGGCGGCCGGCGGCATACCGGTTCCGCAGGTGCACCCTCTTGCCGACGGCAAGTTCGTCGGCAGGCTCGACTCTGCCGAAGGGGTCCGGCCGTTCACGCTGGCGGAGTTCATCGAGGGCGACAACCGCGACGACCGTTCGATCACAACCTCTATACCGCTTTCGGACGACTGGTGGCCGGCTTCCATAACACCGCTGACAGCTTCAGTTCGAAGTCGACCCGGCGACCATCGGACCTACGGCGCCAGCTCGACGATCCGCTCGCAGTCATCCTCCCCCTTCTCCCGAGCGACGACCGTCTGCTCGTCCGCGAACTCGCCACGGCCGCCCGCGGACACATCACCCAGTACGCCGAGCAAGGTCTCGGCTGGGGTGTTTGCCATGGAGATGTCAGCCTGGACAACGTTCTGGTGACCGGCGACGGCTTGAGCATTCACGACTTCGATCTGGCTGCTGAGGGATGGCGTGCGGCCGATCTCACCGGTGTGGCCTCGACATCATTCTGGGACGCGTTCGCCGACGGCTACACAAGCAGGAGGGCCTTGCCCGAGGTGGATCTGGCCGCGATCGGTTGGTTCGACGTGATCGGCCGGATCCTCAACCTACGCTTCCACCTGTACGACAAGCCGCTGATCCGCGGCACCGAGTCAGTGGGCGAAGGCTGGGCGGACAGAGAGCTCACCGGCCTCCGGAAGGCGGCCGGCGAACTTCTCTGATACGTCAGGCCACCGGTTCGGACGTGGCAAGGATCTTCTGCCCTTGCTCGGCGAGCTGCGCCGCACGACTGTCGTCGGAGACACCGTCCGCCACCAGTACGGCGTACCGGAAGCGCAAGGTGTCCTGCGGCGCGAAGGCAAGCTCCTCGCTGAAGAACGGCGCCGGGCAGACGGCGGCGAAGTCCTCCGATCGGACGAACCACTCCGGCGGGTGGCGAGGATTTTCGGTGTCATCGACGAAGACCAGGCTGGATCCGCGGTCGACGTCGTCGTGCTTGCCGGAGAAGCCCATCCAGGCGGCTCGTTGACCACGCAGTTCGTCGCCTCCGCTGCCCTGGGGTGCCAGCACGGTTCCGCCGGTGAAGGATCGGGGCCCCCGCCAGAACAGGCCGCC
>JAWWOY010000231.1:0-3431 GCA_033851195.1 Kribbellaceae bacterium
CCGCCGGGGAACTCGGACGCCTCCCCCGTCACCGTCACCACGCCATGATGAATCTCGTACGCCGTCGGAGCCGGCCGTGCGAGTACCTTCTCGCGGGCGAAGACGGTTGCTACTGGCAACAAGCCCAGGCCGGTGTGGTTGCCGCCGCCCTCAACGCCGTACGGGTCATCGAGCGACCCGCCGAGCAACTGGTAGCCGCCGCAGATCCCGAGCACCGGCCGATCTGAGGCAACCCGTCGGGCTACCGCATCGGCGAGACCCGTGGACCGGAGCCAGGCGAGGTCGGAGGTCGTCGCCCGCGAGCCCGGCAGGACCACTAGATCGGCGTCGCGGACGTCGGCCGGATCTGCGGTGAAGAACACGCTGGTGGTTGGTTCGACCGCGAGCGCGTCCAGATCGGTGAAGTTGCTGATCCGCGGGAGGCGCACCACCGCGATGGTCAGCACCGCCGACGCGCTACCGCCGGCCGAGCGCCGCGCCGGAACATCGAGTGCGTCCTCCGAGTCGAGCCACAGGTCGGGGAGCCAAGGAAGAACCCCATACGTGCGGCGGCCCGACACCTGCGCCAGCATGTCGATGCCCGGCTGCAGCAGCGAGACATCACCGCGGAACTTGTTCACGATGAAGCCGCTGATCAGCCGCTGGTCCGCCTGCTCGAGCAGCGCTACGGTCCCGAACATCGACGCGAACACGCCGCCCCGATCGATGTCGCCGACCACCACCACTGGCACATCGGCGTGCCGGGCCAGGCCCATGTTCACGTAGTCGGACCGCCGCAGGTTGATCTCGGTCGGACTGCCCGCGCCTTCGCTGATCACTACGTCGTACCGGCCGGCCAGGTCGTCATACGCGGAGAAAGCAGCCTTGGCGAGTTCGCCGCGCTGGGTCAGGAAGTCGGTGGACGACAGCTCACCCCACGGCTCCCCCATCAGTACGACGTGGCTGCGGCGATCGCTGCCCGGCTTGAGCAGAACGGGGTTCATCGCGGCCTCGGGTTCGGCCCCGGCGGCGACGGCCTGGATCCACTGGGCGCGGCCGATCTCCGCGCCATCCGCGCAGACCATCGAGTTGTTCGACATGTTCTGCGCCTTGTACGGCGCGACCCGCACACCCTGCCGCGCCAACCACCGGCAGAGCCCCGTCACCACGGTCGTCTTGCCCGCATCGGACGTCGTACCGGCCACCAGCAGCGATTTCACTGGGCCGATACTAGATCGACCAATCGGCGCTCAGCTTATGGGCGGATCAGTTGGTGGCTTGCGGCCCTGCTGGTTCGTGCTGGGCAGCCTCGGGGTGGCGCCCTGGAACCGGGTCGCCACACCGCTTTCGCGGGCGGACAGCGGCTTGGCCACGTTCTCCAGCGATTGACCTTCGGCATCGACGCCGAAGAACCACGCGATCAGACCTCCGGCCAGCATCACCCCGGCGCCGATGATGTAGCCGACCGTCAGCGGCCCCCGGGCGGGATTCTCGCCCTCGCCGATCAGCGACGCGAACAGGAACGGCGCCAGCACGCCACCGGTCAACTGCGAGATCGCGAAGAAGAACGAGATCGCCTGGCCGCGGAGCTCGATCGGGAAGATCTCACTCACCGTCAGGTACGCCGACGAGGCCCCGGCAGAGGCGAAGAAGAACACCACGCACCACAGGCCGGTCAGAGTGGCGGCGTTGAGGGCGCCCGCGTTGAACAGCAGCGCGGTGATGAACAGCACGACCGCCGAGATCGCATAGGTGCTGAGGATCATCCTGCGCCGGCCGATCGTGTCGAACAGGTGGCCGAGCAGCAGTGGTCCGGCCAGGTTGCCGATCGCGAACGGGAAGAAGTACAGCGCGATGCTCGAGTCGCTCAAGCCGAAGTAGGCCTTCAGCACCAGCGCGTAGGTGAAGAAGATCGCGTTGTAAAGGAAGGCCTGGGTGACCATCATCGAGAAACCCAGGAACGACCGGCTGCGGTAGTCCCGCAACATCACCCGGGCGATCTCCCGATACGTCACCGGCGGGTAGTCGACCACGTGAATCGCCTCGTCCTCGGACACCTCGCGCAGTTCGCCACCCTGGCGGCGGACGGTCTCCTCGATCGCATCGACGGTCCGCTCGGCCTCGTCCACCTTGCCGTGCGTCATCAGCCAGCGCGGGCTCTCCGGAATGTGCCTGCGCACGTAGATGATGATCAGGCCCATCACTGGGCCGATCAGGAAGCACAATCGCCAGCCCCACTCGATCGGGACGATTTTCTGGTCCAGCAACACCAGGCCGACTGCGGACCCGATCAGCGCACCGGCCCAGTAGGTGCCGTTGACGGCGATGTCGACCCGGCCCCGGTACCTCGACGGGATCAGTTCGTCGATCGCGGAGTTGATCGCGGCGTACTCACCGCCGATCCCCGTGCCGGCGACGAACCGGCACAAGGCGATGGACCAGAAGTTCCAGGACAGACCGGCCAGCCCGGACGCGACCAGGTAGACCACCAGCGTGATGATGAAGAGTTTCCTGCGGCCCCACTTGTCGGTGAGCCGCCCGAAGAGCAGGGCGCCGACCACCTCACCGCCGAGGTAGATCGAGGCGAGCAGCCCGACCTGCGTCGTGGTCAGGTGCAACGTGCTGGGTTCTTTCAGCACGTTGCCGACCAGCGACACCAGCTGGATCTCCAGGCCGTCCAGGATCCACGAGACGCCGAGACCGACGACGATCATCCAGTGGAACCTGGTCCACGGCAATCGGTCCATCCGGGCGGGCACCAGGCTCGGTATCGCTTTTCCTTCGGTCAACGCATGCTCGTGGCTCATACCCGCTCCTCCTGACCTGCCGCGCTCACTCCGAGCCCCGGTACCCACGCCGTCACGGAACCGAAACCCTCCGTCAGCGAGGGGCTGATCCGCCTGGTTAGAGTTGCGGCATGGACAACGAGATCAGCGTCGAGGACGCCAAAGAGCGGAGCCGGTACGAGGCGCACGACACCGACGGCAACCTGATGGGCTTCGTGAACTACCAACTGTCGGGGACGACGATCGCCTTCCTGCACTCCGAGACGTTGCCGGCGTACCGCGGCCGAGGGGTCGCCGGCAAGGTCGCAATCAAGTCCCTCGACGACGCGCGCGAGGCGGGCCTCCGGGTCAAGCCGGCCTGCCCGTACTACCAGGGCTTCCTCGAGAAGCACCCCGAGTACTCCGATCTCCTCGACGCAGGCGGACCGGTCTCGCTGTGACTGCACCGGCACTGGGCAAGCTCGACTGGCAGCCCGCGGCCGACCACCCGGAGTTGCTCGCCGAGCCGGTCCGCGCCGCCCTCGGCAACCTCCCCGCGTACGCCGCAGCGATCGACCCGGGCCTGGCGGACACTGCCACCTTCTGCGCCGAGTACGACGTCCCGATGGCCGCGTCCGCGAACTGCGTCATCGTCCACGGCAAGCGCGCCGGCGAATCGACGTACGC
>JAWWOY010000242.1:0-5465 GCA_033851195.1 Kribbellaceae bacterium
ACACGAGCCCTCCAAGCCCAAAGAGAACGAAGAGCACCGCGACGGCGATGCGTAGAACTGTCATTGCCCACCCCTTCCGTTGCTCGGGAGATCGCTGGCCAGCACAAAGCGTTACGCCCGTTCGACCTGCCGCGCCCCCATGCCCCAACCTCCAGTGTCTTGCCGTCTGCCGGTCATGCCCCACGCGTAGCGCGCGGGAGACGCCAGCGGGGCCAGGGTAGAGCGCCCGCTCTACCGGACGAACGACCTTGGCCCCTCTGGCGGCTTCTGATGGTCTCTGACTTGGGCTAAGCGGCAGGCGGGAAGACGCACTCCGGCCCGACTCGACCGAGCCGGCCAAACCGGCCCAGTCATCCCGGAGGGCGCGCGCCCCTGATTCGTAAGAGGCTTGCCCGGCAAAGCGCAGCCGGCCAATACCCTCTGGAAGCTCGCCGCGGCCAACACCCGGTGCCAGACTCAGACTGACTGGGAGCACGCCAGCGCGCGCCCGGGGAACAATCTGGAACGAACTAGCGTCTACCAGTGATGTTCGAGTCGATGAAACCCGATATGGAGATGGCTGGAGACGCTCAAGTTGACCTCTGTCGATGGAGTCCGTCGACCTTCTAATCCGAGGGCCGTAACGTTGCACGCCACATCCGATAGGCCAGCAAGGGCTTAGCACGGTCGTCCACGGGTGGACGACAGCAGGAGCCTTCTGGCGCCGCCGACATGAGTTTGTCTGACCAAGGCCGAGGCATCCGGCCCGCATCGGGCGTAGCTGTGATGGGCCCCGCGTTTTCCGGACAGCTGTTTAGGCCCGATCATGATCCAGACTCACGGCACCTCATCAGTAAACGTCCAGGGCGCACGGCTGACTGATGCATGCAGGGCCCGGACGGGAGAGCTAGTTACAGCCCGCCAGCGGCCTTCAGGCGGCTGCCTCCTTTGGTTCTGGCTTCGCGCATCCGGTAGGAGTCGCCTCGGTGACGACGACGTTGGCGTGGGCCGCATTTCGGTGTACGGGCCCGGCCGGGTCAGCGACCACTGCGTCCTTCGCGCCAGCGGCCGGGGGACAGGCCCTCCTGGCGCTGGAAGAACGTGGTGAAGTTCGCGGCGTCGTCGAAGCCGAGGCGCTCTGCGCAGCGCACCACGGGCAGATCGGTGTGGGCGAGGAGGCGCTTGGCCTCCAGCAGGATCCGCTGGTCGAGGAACTGCTTGGCGGCCAGGCCCGAGGCGGCGCGGGTCGCCCGGGTTATGGTGCGCTGGCCGTAGCCGAGTGCGCGGGCATAGTCGGTGACATGGTGCTGCTCAGCGAACCGTTCCTCCACCGCGGCCCGGTAGCGGCGGAAGACCGTGTGATCCTCGGTTCCGGCCGTGGACGGTAGGGGCTCGGCGGGGAGCACTCGCAGCACGAGCGCCGCGAGCAGGTGGGCGAGTACGGGTGGCGATGCCAGGGTCCCGGACGCCATCTTGACGACTGAGCCCTACGCTCAGATGACCGCCGCTGATCGACGCGCCCCGAGTTCGCAACGAGGAAGCCACACTTTAGGCCCCACCTTTGAACGAGCAACGATGCGAAACGATGACAGGCTGGCTTCATGCTCCTTGAGCTATACATCGAGGTCAGAGCAGAAGTACTAGCGTTGTTGAAGGTCGTTGCGAAGCCTCCCACCAGAATCAGCGGGTGGGGGTTCGAGTCCCTGGCGGCGCACCAAGAGCCCAGGTCACAGCGGTGACCTGGGTTTCTTCATGCCCACAGGTCACCCCTTATTCGACTTTTTCAGCCACGTACCTTACCCGCCACTCAGCGCTTGTCTCGGGACGGTGCACGGTTCGGCTGCAACCGAAGAGGGTTCCAGCCGCGCGCTCAATCAGCCGACACGGCTGTCAGCCAGTCCGTGTGGCGATCACCTTCCGGCCTGATTCATGGCTCCAGTTCCCAGAGCGCGCTGATCGGCATGGCGCGCAGCTTGGGGCCGAATGGGAGAGTGTGCTGCCCCGTGTGCAGGACGACACCGGCGACGAAGTCATCGCCGAGTCGATCTTGGAGATGCCGTAGGCCGCGGAAGTCGTCGGAGCGTGGGGTCGATGACGCTTTGACCTCGATACCCACCACTTGTCCGCGACGGTTCTCCAGCACAGCGTCGACCTCAACCTGATCGCGGGTGCGGTAGTGGTACAGGTCAACACGCGTCTCGTTCCAGCTCTGCTGCCTGGCGAGTTCCATCAACACAAAGCCTTCGAGCAGCGGCCCGAACGAGCTCCCTGGTCGCTTGAACTGAGCTGTATCGGCTCCCACGAGGTTCGCCGCGATCCCCGAGTCAGTCACGGCGACCTTCGGGGTACCGGTGATTCTGGTGCTGAGGTTGCGGGACCAGGCGGGGATCAGCTTGATCAAGAAGATCTCCTGCAGCAGGCTCACGTAGCGCGCGACCGTGTGGTTCGCTAAGGCGGCCTTGCCGGCCAGCTCGTTGATCACCAACTGTCCGCCGGAACGTGCGGCGATCAACCGGATCAGCTTCTCCATCTCGCCGGGCTTCTCGATCTCGCCGACCTGGCTGACATCGCGGGTGATGAGATTGCTGACATACGAGTCGAAGAATCGTTGCCGCCGGCGTGGCTGATCACGTGCAACCGCCTCGGGGAAGCCGCCCCGCACGACACGATCGGCGTAGTCGGCGCGCCCGAGACCGGACACGTGCCGCAGATCGGGGCCATGACTGAAGACCGCGTCGATGAAACGATCGGGCCTTCCGTCAATCTCACCTTGCGCGAACGGCCACAACTCAATCGTCTCCATCCGCCCCGGAAGCGCATCCGGCAACGTACGCAGACCCAGGACCCGCGCCGACCCCGTCAGCAGGAACTGGCCGGGCAGCGGTCGCGTGTCGACCCGCGCCTTGATTGACAGGAGGAGTTCCGGGAGTCGCTGGATCTCGTCGATGATCATCGGCTTCGTCCCGGCGACGAACTCCCTGGGGTCCTCGCGGGCCGCCTCACGGATGTCGGTGTCGTCGAAGGTGTACCAGTCCGCGTCCACGGCGGCCCCGACCAGCCGCACCAGGGTGCTCTTGCCGCTCTGGCGCGCACCATTCACAAGAACAACGCGGGTATCAGCCATCGCCTCGTCGACGAGCGCACGCGCATGCCGCGGCAGTACACGTCCCAATGGGGACTCAGCCTCAGCTTGGGGTTCCGATCCATCGCTCACGCTGCAAGTATGCACCTGACTGCAAATCTGCCGTCCATGAGCCTGCGAATCTGCCGTTAGATGACTGCAAATCTGCCAAGCTGCTGGCTGCAGATCTGCCGCTCATGAGGCACCTCGAGAGCCGTGCACATCGCCCCGTTCTCGGGCAGGCCCTGCCGGGCCCTGTAGCCAGCCACTCAACCAACGACGACACGACCGAACTCAGGACAAGCTTCGATCCGGAAAGCCGACCTCGCAGTCCCGGCAGGGCCCCTTGCTCACCTCTCTACGCACCTCAATCAGCGCGAAAGATCGAGCACCAATGACAACTCATGAGCCTGTCACAACCGCTGAATCCGTTACGTACAAGAGATTCTGCTCACCGGCGGCAATCCATGAGCAACCTCAGCTCGAAATCAGCGGGTTCGGGTTCGAGTCCCTGGCGCCGCACCGCCGCGGTCCTAGGCGCACCCCACGATCTTCACAGCCTGCAAACCGCACTCACCGACCGCGAACAACAACTCCTCGAGTTGCGCCACCAGCTCGAAGAACGCAGCGACGAACTCGCCGCCGCTCGCGCCACCAACCGCGAACTCATGACCCAGCTCAACACCCGGCACTGACCAAGGCCCGCTCCCGCACCGTCGACAGGCACTTCTACAGTTTGCGTGACCGAGACTGTGCTCTCTCGCCTTCAATCACTCGGACTCGCAGATGCAGAGTTGAAGCGGCGAATCCACGGCAAATGGTCGACCGGACCAGTCGCCGAAGCGCTCGACGAGCCGAAGACCGCCGAGCGAGACGAGCAGCGGCAACTCCTGCGGGAAGATGCTCCTGATTTCGAGCGGTGCGACGACGAAGTCGGGCTCGGAGTCAGTCGAGAGGTACCACGTCCCGCGGGTAACTTGCGCGGGCGCATCGTAGATCTCAGCGACATCGACGCTAACGTTGCCACGGTCAGGATCCACGAACGACAACGACTCCCGGGTGCGCCGCACGCCATCGGCTTCGGCAAGGAGGCGCACGCTCGGGTTGAACACATCGAAGACGAACCGTGCTCCAGGTGCCAGGTGTCTCCGAACCGACCGGAAGCAGCTCACCAGATCCTCAGCCTCATGCAGATGCAGTAGAGAATTGGCAGTGATGAACACGAAGTCGAATGTGCGGCCCAGATCGAAGGCCCGCATGTCGCCCTGCATCCATTCCACCGCCACACCGCGCTCGTTCGCCTTACGCCGAGCCTCAGCCAGCATGTCTGACGAGAAGTCCAGGCCGACGCACGGATGCCCGTCGGACGCGATCGGGATCAGCTTGTGCCCGGTGCCGCACCCGAGTTCCAATACGCGCCCGCCTTGCCGATTGACGTCGGCCCGGTAGAAGTCGACTGCGGCCCCGCCGCCCGGGAACATTAGGTCGTACAGCCTCGCGTGCGAGTAGAACGCTTCACTCATTAAGCGCCTCCTCCTTTCCGACTCATCCGCAGTTAGCCGTGATGGCCTGCTGATTCAAGCGCGCGCTGCCGGCGTGTCTGCCGGTGGCTGCGGCGTAGCAGGATACGGGCCTGGGAATGCCGGTGGTTGCGGTAGCCGCGTCCGGTGCGCTTGATGTGCTTAATCGCGGTGTTCGCGGCCTTGGTACGGCGTTGGTGGCGCGAGTTTCGATGAAGGCCTCGATCTCGTCCCACCAGTCGTTGATGGCCTCCCACAGTCGCCAGACCTCGGGCAGGTCAGCGGCCACGACGGTGATGCCGAGCCGCCTTGTGTTACGACACGACACGCTCAACTGCGGGGAGCCCGAAATCTCACCCTCCGGGCATCGCGCGTGAGCGTCGCGTCAGGCGTCCAACGGCGGGATCAGGCAGTGTCGCAACGTCTTATCGGCCAGCGGTCCCGCGTCCACCACGCTGTACCCGATGGATTCGATGAAATCGGTCACCGCCGCCTTCGCCGGCGCGGAGTCCCCGGCGATCGGCAGGTACGAGCGGTCGGCCGCCCCCGCCGGGCGGGCGAGTGACAGCAGGTGCTTGAAGAAGATGTTGTTGAACGCCTTCACGACCATGGCGTCCGGGATGTATTGCAGCAGCAGTTCGCTCGAGGTGAGCGACTTGCTGTCGAGCTCGGGGAGGTGCCCGTCACGCTCGGGGCCGTAGTTGCACGTGTCGATGACCGTCTTCCCTGCCAGTGGCACGGCGGGCAAGTTGGGGAACGCCTTGACCGGCACCGTGACCACGACGATGTCACCGGCCGCCGCGGCCTCCCCGCTCGTCGCCGCGGACGCCCGCGGCCCCAGTTCT
>JAWWOY010000286.1:0-3920 GCA_033851195.1 Kribbellaceae bacterium
TCCTCTGCGTGGCGGATGCGCTCTAGAGTCGCGTGTGCGTCCCGTCCCGCACTGTTACCGCCCGAGGAGAGACTGTGTCCCGAAGCTCCCGTTCCCGCCGGCTTGCCGCCGGACTGGCCGCAACGGCTCTGGCCTTCACGGCCGCCGGTGCTGCCACCGCGGCCCAGGCCGCGCCCGACGCGCCCACCGCACCGGCTGCGGCACCTGGCCCGTTGATGAACTTCGTCGTGAACACCCAGGCCGACAACGGTCACGTGAAGAAGGTGGAGCAGGCGATCAAGGCCGCCGGCGGCACCGTGGTGCAGTCGTGGAAGCAGATCGGCGTAGTGATCGCGCAGTCCACCAACCCAAACTTCCGTACCGATGTCCGGGTCGGCCGCAACGGCGGTGCGGTCGAGTCGGTCGGCGCCACCCGTACGGCGGCCGTCAGCGAAGGCCCAGCCGGCGCCGCGGCCGCCAAGACCACAGGAACCACGGCCGCCAAGACCACAGGAACCACGGCGGGAGCCGTTGGAGCCAAGACAGGGCTCAACCTGGTCGGCGACACAGAAGCCACGCCGGTACCGGACCCGCGTGAGTCCGAGCAGTGGGACATGGTGCAGATCAAGGCCGACCAGGCGCACCAGGTCACGGACGGGTCCCGCCGGGTGCTGGTCGGCATCAACGACAGCGGGGTCGACGACACCCACCCGGACCTGGCGCCGAACTTCGACGCGAAGGACTCGGTCAACTGCATCGACAACGGCGTACCGAACACCACCCCGGGCGCCTGGCGGCCGACCACCAGTAGCCACGGCACCCACGTGGCCGGTACGGTCGCCGCGGCCCGCAACGGCATCGGCATCGTGGGCGTCGCGCCTGGCGTCCGGATCGCCTCGGTCAAGGTGGTGAACGACGACGGCTACATCTACCCGGAGTACTCGATCTGCGGGTTCATGTGGGCCGCCGAGCACCACATGGACGTGACGAACCACAGCTACTTCATCGACCCGTGGCAGTTCTGGTGTGACGACAACGGGGACCAGGGCGCCGTCCAGGAGTCGGTGCGCCGAGCGGTCACCTTCGCCACCGACCACGGCGTACTGTCGGTCGCGGCGGCCGGCAACTCGAACATGGATCTGGCGAACAAGACCAGTGATTCGTCCAGCCCGAACGACTCCCCTTCGGTGACCCGGCCGATCAACAACGACTGTCTCGACCTGCCGACCGAGCTTCCGGGCGTGATCACGGTGGCGAGCACCACCCAGGCGGGCGTGAAGAGCAGCTTCTCGAACTTCGGCCTGAACGTGATCGACGTGGCGGCCCCGGGCAGCAGCATCCTGTCGACGGTGCCGGGCGGTTACGCCAAGTACAGCGGTACGTCGATGGCGTCGCCGCATGTCACCGGGATCGCCGCGCTGATGAAGTCGGTGCACCCGGGCTGGAGCCCGCGCGAGCTGGAGAAGCAACTGCGCAAGGAAGCCGACGACACCGCCTGCCCGGTCACGCCGGACGCGCGCTGCACCGGTACGACGGCGAACAACGCCTTCTTCGGTGAAGGCATCGCCGACGCACTCGACGCAGTGAATCGCCACTGACGCACCCAGAACTGTGACAGGGAGTCCCCCATCCGGGACTCCCTGTCTGCATTTCCACGCACTACGCGACGGCTAAGCGCAGGTGACCTCCGGCGTGAGCCAGTCCGCGTGGTCATAGTCAGGAGAACCGGCTATGTCCAGCCGCAACTCCAGTACGTCGACCCCGGTCACCGCAGCGGTCATCGGCACAGCTCCACCCGCACCCGTTGCCTCGGCCTGCGCAAGCCGGGCACCATCGCCCCACACCTCGAACCGCACCTGCCCCAGCGCGCCGACCTCGTCGTCGATCCCCACCGAGGTCGTGAACTGGCTGCAATGCGAGATGAGGTAGAAACTCACCGCACCATTCGCATGCCCGCCCAGGCCTGACGGATAGTTCTGCCCGGCCACGGTCAGCGGCAGCCCATCGCCCAGACCTTGGCCGCCCACGCTCCGGTTCCGCTCGACCGGACCCCAGCTGTTGGTAGCGGACAGCCACGGCCGATCGCCAAGCTTCGACTTGCCCGCAGGCGGCGGCGTACCGGTGCAGGTGATCTGCGGGTCCAGCCAGTCCGCGTGGTCGTAGCCCGGGTCGTCGGCGCTGTCCAGTCGCAACTCCAGTACGTCGACCCCGGTAACCACAGCGGTCATCGGTACGGCACCGCCCGCGCCGGTGGCCTCGGCCTGCGCAAGCCGGACACCGTCGCCCCACACCTCGAAGCTGACTCTGCCCTGGTCGCCCGCCTCATCGTCGATGCCGACGGATACGGCCAGCTGCGAGCACTGGGAGTCGAGGTAGAACCACGCCCGGCCCGGAGCATGGCCGCCCAGACCCTTCGGGTAGACCGTGCCGGCCACGGTGAGAGGCTTGCCGTCGTTCGCCGCCTGCTCACCACCTAAGCTCTGGTTCCGTTCGAGCGGGCCCCAGCCGTTCTCGGAGTAGACCCAGGCCTGGTCCGACAGCGTCGTACGGCCGGGTGGTGGTGGTGCGGCGACGGTGAACAGGCCGATCCCGGATCCGTTCTACGCCGCCTGGTTCCAGATCCAGCTGGCGCTCGGGGTGAGGTTCACTGCGCCGAGGTCCGGGCGATCCGCCGCCAGGTGCCAGGTCGCACTTCCGTTCTGGCCAGCGGGGATGCCCACCACCTCAGTCGAGCCGGCCGGCACCGCCTCCCACCAGTCCGGCGTACCGAGAGCGAGCCGAGCGCTGGTGACAGCCGCGGTTCCGTCGTTGTACACCTTCACCTGTACGTCGACCTGCCCCGCGCTGGTCACGTACGGCGCAGCAGGCTCGGCTGCAACGGTCAATAGCGGCGGCACGTCAGCGGCGGCGCCCGGCGTGATCCGGAACATCGCCGCGTCGTGTGGCTGCACCTGCGCCCTGACCGTGCCCCCAGAGGACCGGACCGCGTTCGACCAGAGGTTCTTCACTGTGTAACCGGCCGCGGCCATCCCCGAGGTCACCATCGCGTCGGCGCTGTCCCGGATCACCCGCTCGTCGATGGTGCAGCCGAAGGTGTTCCAGCTGTTCCACCCCATCGGCGGAGTCGGCGCCAGGTTCGCGACTGCAACTCGAGCCGGTACGGCGGCCGCCGAGCTGCCGCCGGTCGTGGCGGCAGCCGCCGAGGCGGTCGTCAAGCTGCTGATAGCAATGAGGAGGCCAGGTAGAAAGCCGTGAATGCGTCGCATGACGTGCTCCATCGGTGGGCGGGATGGGGCTGTACCTGCGACGGAAAGTAGTTACGTTGTCGAATCGGGTCAACGGATGCGACCACGGTCGAATCACGCAGCACGGGCTCAGAACACGAAACTCAGAACATCAGCGCGCGGGCCGGGTCTGCCAGGATGGCGGCCACGTCGGCGAGGAAGGTGGAGCCCTTCTCGCCGTCGATCAGCCGGTGGTCGAACGACAGCGCCAGGGTGGTGACCCAGCGCGGCACGATCTCGTCGTCCACCACCCACGGCTGCTTGCGGACCGCGCCGAAGGCGAGGATGGCCGCCTCGCCCGGGTTGAGGATCGGGGTCCCGGCGTCGACACCGAAGACACCGACGTTGGTGATGGTGAACGAGCCACCCGCCTGGTCCGCGGGCTGCGTCTTGCCCTCCCGCGCGACGGCGACCAGGTCGTTCAGCGCGGCGCACAACTCGGGCAGGGTGAGCGCGTCGGCACCCTTGATGTTCGGCACGATCAGCCCGCGCGGGGTGGCTGCGGCGATGCCGAGGTTCACCGAGTGCTTGAGCACGATCTCCTGTGCCTGTTCGTCCCAGGCCGCGTTGATGATCGGGGTACGCCGTGCCGCCAAGGTGACGGCCTTCGCCACGATCAGCAGCGGCGACACCTTCAGGTCCCGGAACGCCCGGTCA
>JAWWOY010000295.1:0-10257 GCA_033851195.1 Kribbellaceae bacterium
GTTCTCACCGGCGCAGGTTTGCACACCGGTACGACGGACGCCCGAGTAGCGCGCGGCTTGTCCGTAGTCGATCAGCCGGGCGGTGATCGGAGTGGTGTCCGAGTCGGACTTGATCCGTAGCGTCACCGAAGGGGTGCCGCTGACCCGGATCGCCTGCGTCAGTGGGGCCGACAGGAACATCTGCCGCCCGGCGATCTCCTCCGACGGGGTGGCGACGATGGTGTCCTCGGTCAGCGAGGGATCGTCCGTCACGGTGACTGTCCCCTTGCCGGCGGCACCGAGTTTTCCTTCGGCCAGCGGAACCGGTACGGGCTTGGACACGGCCGGCCAGGTCGGGTAGTTGCGCCACACGTCCGGTGCGGACTCGACCGTTGCCATCGGCTCGCGCATCACGTTGTTCTGCAGGCCTTGCAGCCAGTAGTCGAACCACTTGTGCAACTCGTCCACCCACGCGTTCCGGCGGAAATCGAACGGGTCGACGTGGTCCTCCTGGCTGAGCCAGATCTTCCGGGGCACATTGTCCTTCGCCAGCGCCGCCCACCACTGGCTGAAGTGGTTGGTCTGCACGTTGTAGTCGCTCAGGCCGTGCGTCAGGAAGACGCTGGCCTTCACGTTGTCGGCGTTCTTGAGGTAATCCCGGTCGGCCCAGAACTTCGTGTAGTCGCCGGTGTCGTCGGCATCCTCGTCGCCCAGGTCGGCGCGCACCGCCTCGCAGGCCGGGGTGTCGTGGCCGACGTAGCCGCCGAGCCACGGCATGTAGTCCTGCGAGTACGGCACGCCGCCGGAGCGGGAGTAGTCGTACCAGGACGAGATCGCCGAGATCGGCACGATCGTCTTCAATCCCTTCACCCCGGTGGCTGCGACGCCGTTGGCGAGGGTGCCGTCGTACGACTTGCCGATCATGCCGACCGACCCGTCGGTCCAACTGGCCGTCACCGGTCTGCCATCGCGGGTGTGCGCGGTGTTCCGGCCGTTCAGCCAGTCGATCACCGCGACCACGGAGGCGATCTCGTTCTTGCCGCCGACGTCGCCGCAACCGGTCGAGCGGCCGGTGCCGAGGACGTCGACGCCGACCATCGCGTAGCCGCGGGGGACGAAGTAGTTGTCGTAGAACAGCGGCATCTTCTGGATCGTGCCGACCGCGTCGTACGTCTTCTTCTCGCTCTCGTTGCCGCGTCCGCAGCAGGAGTAGTACGGCGAGGCGTCCATGATGACGGGGATCCGGAGGCCGGCGCTGTCGGTCTCGCGCGGCCGGACGATGTCCACGGCGACGACGTCCGTGCTGCCGTCGGAGTCGGTGTCCATCTTGGTGTCGACGTAGACGGACTCGCGGATCGCGTTAGCGTAGTCGTACACGGGCTGGGTGCTCTCGGTCTGGCTGTCGACATGTGGCGGCAGGCCATCCTCGGGCGCGGTGGCCAGGTTCGGTCCGTCCGGCACCGGCGCGGCGGTGGCGGTGGTTCCGGCGACTGCTCCCAGGCAAAGCGCAGTGCACGAGGCCAGGGTGAGCGCCCTGGCGCGGACGGACGTCATGGCTGGGAAGGCTAACCATTTCAGCCGGGCAAAGCCAGACTCTGGCAATATTCACCGCCACACCGCCGCCACGGAGGGTGATGATGGCCCCCGTTCCGATAGTGTGACCGCCACCCAGGGGGAGATGTGCGGAAGGTGGGTACCAGTGAATTTGCGAGCGCCGGTCACGTTGCTTGACGTCGCGCAGCGCGCAGGAGTGTCGGTCGCGACCGCCTCTCGCGTGCTCAACGGAGGAGACCGGGTGCCACGCCCGGACCTCCAGGAACGGGTCCGCGAGGCCGCCGTCGCGCTCGGCTACACGCCGAATGCGCAGGCTCAGGCGCTGGCCAAATCTTCCACCAACCTGGTCGGCATCCTGGTCCACGACATCGAGGACCCTTATTTCGCGGCGATCGCGAACGGGGTGATGCGCGCCGCCGACGAGCGCGGCCTGCTGGTGATGATGGCCAGCACGTTCCGCGACGCCGACCGCGAGATCACCTACCTGTTGTCGCTTCGGGCGCAGCGGGCCCGGGCCGCGGTGATGATCGGCAGCCGCCGTACCGACGCCGAGATGCTCACCCGGACGGCGACCGAGATCGAGGCCTTCCTCGGATCAGGCGCCGGCCTGGCGCTGGTCAGTCAGCCGGGCATGCCGGCGCACACGATCGAGCCGGACAACCGCGCGGGTGCGGCCGAGTTGGCCCGTTCGCTGATAGGCCTCGGCCTGCGGAAGTTCGCCGTCCTGGCTGGACCCGGGGAACTGACGACGGCGCGCGACCGGCGGGAGGGATTCGTCGCCGGGCTGACCGAGTCCGGACTGGAGCCGGTGGCCGTGCTGACCGGCGAGTTCACCCGGGACGGCGGGTACGCCGCGGCCGGTGAGCTGCTCGATCAGAAGCTGGACGTCGACTGTCTCTTCGCGGTGAACGACGTGATGGCCGTCGGTGCGATGTCCGCCCTGCGTTACCGCGGCGTCGACGTACCGGGTGAGCTGGCGGTCGCCGGGTTCGACGACATCGCCACCCTGCGGGATGTCTGGCCCGGGCTGACCACGGTCCGGCTGCCGCTGGAGCAGATGGGCCGGCGGGCGCTGGAGCTTGCGATCGAGGGCGGCGAGCCGCAGACCGAGACCTTCGCAGCCGAGGTAGTGCTCAGGGAGAGCACCCAGAAGGCCTGAAATATGCTCGGTCGGGTGACTGAGCCTGCGCAGATCTCCGACCTGTTCGATCCTTCCGCGTGGAAGAAGGTGGACGGGTTCGAGTTGACCGACATCACCTATCACCGAGCTGTAGATGCAGGGGTGGTGCGGATCGCGTTCAACCGGCCCGAGGTGCGCAATGCGTTCCGGCCGCAGACCGTGGACGAGCTGTACCGGGTACTGGACCACGCGCGGATGTCGTCCGACGTCGGCTGCGTCTTGGTCACCGGCAACGGACCCTCCCCGACCGATGGCGGCTGGGCGTTCTGCTCAGGTGGCGACCAGCGGATCCGTGGCAAGGACGGTTACAAGTACGCCGAGGGCACCACGGCGGACTCGATCGACCCGGCGCGGGCGGGCCGGTTGCACATTCTCGAGGTGCAGCGGCTGATCCGGTTCATGTCGAAGGTGGTCATCTGTGTCGTGCCCGGCTGGGCCGCGGGTGGCGGCCACAGCCTGCACGTCGTCTGCGATCTGACGCTGGCTTCTGCCGAGCACGCCAGGTTCAAGCAGACCGATGCGGATGTCGCGTCGTTCGACGGCGGCTTCGGTTCGGCCTACCTGGCTCGGCAGGTAGGGCAGAAGTTCGCCCGGGAGATCTTCTTCCTGGGTGATGAGTACACGGCCGAGGACGCCTACCGGATGGGCATGGTGAACAAGGTCGTCCCGCATGCGTCCCTGGAGACGGTTGCGCTGGAGTGGGGCAGGAAGATCTGCGCCAAGTCGCCGACCGCGCAGCGGATGCTGAAGTACTCGTTCAACCTGATCGACGACGGCCTGGTCGGGCAGCAGATCTTCGCCGGCGAGGCGACCCGGCTGGCCTACGGCACCGACGAGGCCGCCGAGGGCCGCGACTCGTTCCTGCAGAAGCGCCCGGCCGACTGGTCGTCGTACCCCTATGCGTTTTAACAGCGAACACTGAGGAGTTCTCAGAAACATATGTTCGAGCTACAGACAGTACACGGTTAATCTCTTACCGTGGCGGGGTATGGACAACCTTTCCCGCCGTGGGCTGCTCACCGGGGCCGGCGCGCTTCTCGCCGCCGGCTCGCTAGGAGCCCCCACCGCCCATTCAGTCCCTGCCCGCCCCGCTCAACTGTTGGCATTACCGACCACCAAGAGATTCACGATGGGTGGCTCCGGCGGCGAACTCTTCCGTAGCAAGCCGCTCTGGGGTCCGGCGGTCATGCAGTCGTTCGCCTTCGACACCCCGAACAACCGGCTGTTCACCGGTCAACTGAGATCCGGGACCGAAGCCAACAGCGGGACCCTGACGCTCAGCCAGTTGAATTTCGCCGGCACGGTCCTCGGCCACATGTACCTGACCGGGTTCGGCCACGCCGTTTCCATCGGCGCCGAGGCCGTTGGTGCGACGACGTACATCTGGACCGAGACCGATGTGGACACCGCCAACGGGCGGGGTCGACAGATCGCCCGGTTCCCTTGGCAGAACGGCGCGACCCTGACCAAGTCGTCGTCCTCGCTCAAGTCGTGGAAGCCGGTCGCCGACGGCAGCGTCTTCACCCCGGCGGTGGACCAGCGGTATGGCCGGCTCGGGGTCCGCTACGCCTTGTCCGACGGCATGCACATCAACGTCTACTCGCTGGCCGCCGCGGCGCAGGGTGACTTTTCCACCGTCTTGGCGTCGTTCAAGCAGCCCACGCTGACGGCCGGTGTGGCCTTCCAGGGCTGGACCCTCTACGGCTCGTACGCCTACTTCTGGGAAGGAAATTCCTACCCCGGGGCGCCGGACCCGGCCGAAGCGACCTCGAAGCTGTGGTGCTACGACATCAACGCCGGCCAGATCGTCGACTCGTTCCTGACGCTGGCGGGCCAGAGCCTGACCTACCGCGAGGCCGAAGGCATGGCCGTCTACGGGTCGACCGATGCCACCGCGAGGCTCTACTTCGGCTTCGCCTCCGGCGTCGCCGGCGACCGCCGCGCCAGTCTCTTCTACCGCAACACCCTCGTCTGAGCCCTTACGTCCGAGGAACCTTGGGCTATAACGCAAGGTTCTTCGGACGTAAGCGGGGATTACTGGGCGACGCCGTAGAGGCGGTCGCCGGCGTCGCCGAGGCCGGGGACGATGTAGCCCTTCTCGTTCAGGTGCGAGTCCATGCCGGCGATGACGAGGTTGACCGGGACGTGCAGGTCGGCCAACTCCTTCTCGATCCGGGCGACGCCCTCGGGGGCGGCGAGCAGGCAGATCGCGGTGATGTGGTCGGCGCCGCGGTCCACCAGGAAGCGGATCGCCCCGGCCAGCGTGCCGCCGGTCGCGAGCATCGGGTCGAGCACGTAGCACTGCCGCCCGGACAGGTCCTCCGGCAGTCTCTCCGCGTACGTCGAGGCGGCCAGGGTCTCCTCGTTCCGGATCATCCCGAGGAAGCCGACCTCCGCCGTCGGGAGCAGCCGGGTCATGCCCTCGAGCATGCCGAGCCCGGCCCGCAGGATCGGCACCACCAGCGGCTTTGGCGCGGTCAGCTTGACCCCCTCGGCCCGGGCGACCGGGGTCTGCACAGTGATCGGGCCGGTCCGGACGTCCCGGGTCGCCTCGTACGCGAGCAGCGTGACGAGCTCCTCGGTCAGCCGCCGGAACGTCGGCGAGTCAGTCCTCTCGTCCCGCAGCGTGGTGAGCTTGTGGGCGACGAGCGGGTGGTCTGCGACGAGGATCTGCATGGCGGGAACGGTACCGTCGGCGTTTCGCTGCCGCACCTCCTTCGCGCTGATACCGTCGAATCGCAGTCGATGAAGGTCTAGTGACCCGCCCCAGGGCGCCTTTCCCGATCCGACGAGGACGTGTGCCCGTGACGGAGAACACCGGCAAGTCGCCCGAACAGATCGACCGGCTGCGTCGCCGCGCGGCCTTCCTCCGCGAGCTGGAGGAGGCCCGGGCGCTCCGCGACCGGATCGCCCCCCGCCGCGCCCGGCTCCGCCAGCTCAGACTGGCGATGCGCCGCGCGACGTACCACCACTGACCGATCCAAGACCCCGCCAGTACGCCGTACGTCCGCGCCCGGGAGTGGAGCAGTCGTACTGATCGTTTCCTGAACCCCGGGAATCGCAACCTTTGGCGGAAAGGCTGCATCAAGGGGAATGAGGCCGGTTCGGTCGTCTTTCGGGATTCTTGGCAGGGAGTGTGCCCAATGCGCGGTCGTCTGGCTGCACTGATTCTTACCACCGGACTGGCTCTCACCGCCGGAGCAGGGTTGAACGCAGCGGCCGAGCCGGTCCCCGACGACTGGTGCCTCGGCAGTCCGGCCGTCACTGAGAACACCATGCCTTTCGAGCGGAAGCTCACCAATGTCCCGCTCCCGGTCCCGATCGAGGTCAGGTTGTTCACCGACAACCTCCAGCAGATTTGCAGCGGTATGACAGCCACCGTGCAGAAGGCGGACGGCACGCTCCGGACCGTCGTTCCGCTGGATCAGGACGGCGGAATGGGCATGCCGCCGAGTTGGACCAAGTACGGGTTCCTGTCTGCGCCGGTTGCCAACGGCGCTGGCGACTGGGTGATCACCAAGGTCACCTGGGGTGCGAAAACCCTCGACGTACAAGTGCCGTTCCGGGTGATCCGCGGCAGCGTGTTCAGCCTCGAGCAGCCGGCCAGAACCAGTGGCACGGCGAGAACGACCATCACCGGCGTGGTCCGCCAGTACACCAGCACCGGCGCCCTCGCGCCGAGTGTGGGCCGCACGGTCAGCATCATGCATGAGAACAACTCCCAGATCACCACCGCGAAGACCGACTCGACCGGCAGGTACCGCGCCACGGCGGCGTTCACCCAGAACACGACGCTGCGCGCCATCATGCCCGCGACGGTTAGCTATGGGCCGGTCTCTTCGGCGTACGTGACCGCGCACAAGTTGCTCGCGATGAGCTATCTGACCGCCGCGCCGATCGCTTACGTGAACACCTTCTGGAAGGTCACCGGTACGGCGTTCCCGGGCAAGCTTTTCACCAGCCTCGAGTACTGGAACGGCGCAGCCTGGGAATCCACCCAGTCGTTCGGCTCCACCGCGGCGAACGGGTCCTACGCGCGCTACTGGAAGCCCACCCGCACCGGCACCTTCCGGGTCCGGGCAACCGTCTCCGGCGATCGACTCGACAACAGTCCGTGGCGCCGCGAGATCTCGGTGACCGTGAAGCAGTTGCCGCAGCAGCCGACGTACCTCAGTGCCACGATCGCTCCAACCGCAGGCCCACCGGTGAAGTACCAGACCAAGATGTCCAGCTTCGGGCTCCTCAAGATCCGCAAGGCCGACGGCACGACCGGCCCGCTGGCCAACGGGTACGTCCTGGTTCTCGCCAAGCGGCCTGCCGACAGCGCCTGGACCCCCGTCGGCGGATCGACCACGACCAGCAGCGGCTACTACTACAACAACTGGTACGTGCCGTTCCAGGCAGGCGAGACCTTCACTGCCGTTGTCCGCTACACGACCACGTTGCCGCGAGCGGCCAGCAGCACCTCCACCACCTTCGGCCCCTTCGCCGTCCAGCCGTAGCCGCCTGCCGCGGCACCTTCTCGGTACGACGACCCGCAGGCGCCCGCGGGTCGTCGTACCGGCCGTCCGGGGGGCGTCGTACCGGAACCAGGCGGCACTGAAATGGCGCCTAACCCGGGAGGGCCTCCCGTCCGGAGCCTGAGTCTGCGACGATGAGCGCGTGTCTGATCCCACAGCTGGGCCCTCGACCACCACTGAGCTCGACTTCGCGGTTGCGGCTTACACCGAGGACGGGGACTGGCAGGTCACACCGCTGGTGCTGCACGGAGAACCCGATCTCTCCGCGCTGGTGTCCGCGCTGCGGCGCTACCCCGGGGACTCCGGCGTGATCGGGTTGGTCTCGGTCGACGAGGACTTCTTCATCCTGCTGCGGGTGATGGGTGGCCGGGCCCGGCTGCTGCTCTCCGACGTCACCGCCGCCACCGAGTGGCCGCTGGCCAAGCAGGTGGTGGACGAGCTGGACATCCCGCTGGCCGATGACGATGACGAGCAGGTGCCGGCCGGTGACCTGGGCATCATCGCCGACCTCGGCGTCAGCGCGATGGACCTGGGCGCGCTCTGCGACGACGTCGACCTCTACCCGGAGGAGATGCTCGAGGAGATCGCCGAGGCACTGGGCTTCGGCACCCAGTTCCACGAAGCAATCGAAGCCATTGGCTAGCATCCTGCATCCAGCCCATCGGGCCTGGTCCCGGCTGATGACGCTCGCGCTGGCTGAGGCCGACTACGCGCGGGGGAGCGCCGACGTACCGATCGGTGCCGTCGTCGTCGATGCCGACGGCCAGGTGATCGGGCGCGGCCACAACGAGCGCGAAGCGACCGGCGACCCGACCGCGCACGCCGAGGTGCTGGCCATCCGCGAGGCCGCGAAGCACGTCGGGGAGTGGCGGCTGACCGGCTGCACGCTGGTGGTCACGCTGGAGCCCTGCACGATGTGCGCCGGGGCGATCGTGCTGGCCCGGCTGGATCGGTTGGTGTTCGCCGCGTACGACGAGAAGGCGGGCGCGGTCGGCTCGCTCTGGGACGTCGTACGGGACCGTCGGCTCAATCACCGGCCCGAGGTGGTTGGCGGCGTGATGGCCGACGAAGCGGGCGCGCGGCTACGCGATTTCTTCACCGGGCACCGGACTTGATAGCCTCTGCGGCGGTGGCGTGTCCGAGCGGCCTAAGGAGCGCGCCTCGAAAGCGCGTGAAGGGTATCCCCCTTCCGAGGGTTCAAATCCCTCCGCCACCGCCATGAGACGGATGGTCCCGCACAGAGTGCGCGACCATCCGTTTCTCATGACTGCGTGGCCCCCGATGCCGTGTGATGCGTCGGGGGCCACGCTCGATACCGCGCTCGGGTGAGCGATGTCACGGTGCCGGGCGCAATCGCAGCAGGGAGAGCTGGTTTGAAAGTTCCATGACTATTGCCAATCCCGTGAAGTCATGCGACGTCAGGTGAGGTCATTGCCTTCCGCAATCAGCGAATAAGATCACTGCCATCGCGCGGACTGCTTCCCGTCGTCGTGCATCATCTGGCCGTCCGACCGAAGGGTGACCACTCGCTGTGGATGTCGCGGAGCTTGATCAGATCCTGCTGGTCAGCGCCGGCGTGCTGCTGGTGGCGATTCTGGCCGTGCAATTGTCGGGCCGACTCGGCCTCCCGTCGCTGCTCATCTACCTCGGGATGGGTCTGGTGCTCGGCGAGTCCGGGCTGGGGATCCAATTCGACGACGCGCAACTCGCGCACGCACTCGGCTTCGCGGCCCTGGTGATCATCCTCACCGAAGGTGGTCTGACCACCCGGTGGAACGAGGTCCGGCCGGTGATGCCGCTGGGTGTTGTCCTCGCGACTGTCGGCGTGGCGGTCAGTGTGGGCGTGGTGGCCCTTGTCGCCCATTTCCTTCTCGGACTGGACTGGCAGATCTCCGTTCTGCTCGGGGCCGTCACGTCGCCAACCGATGCTGCGGCGGTTTTCTCGGTGCTGCGCCGGGTCCCGGTCCTGCCCCGGTTGCGCGGTGCACTGGAGGCCGAGTCCGGCCTGAACGACGCCCCGACCGTGCTGCTGGTGACGCTGGTCAGTTCCGGCGAGATCGGACAGCAAGGCTTGCTCCATTTCGCCGGGCTGATCGTCTATGAACTCGTCGTCGGCGCGCTGTTCGGCTTCGTGGTCGGCTGGATCAGTGTCGGCCTGCTTCGCCGGGTAGCGCTCGGCTCCGCCGGTCTTTACCCGCTCGCGATCGTTTCGCTCGCCGTCATCTCGTATGCCGGTGGCACGGTGCTGCTGCACGTCTCCGGGTTCGCCGCTGTATATGTCACCAGCCTGATCATCGGGCGAGCCGAGTTGCCGCACCGGATGGCTACCAGGTCGTTTGTGGATGGGATCGCCTGGCTGGCGCAGATCGGGCTGTTCGTCATGCTCGGCTTGCTCGCCTCGCCGGGCCGGATCCGGCTGCACGACGTGCTGCTGGCCTTGGTGATCGGGATCGCGGTGACGGTAGTCGGCCGGTTCGCCGCGGTGGCCCTGTCGGCGACGCCGTTCCGGATGCCCTGGAAAGAGCAGACCTTCATCGCCTGGGCCGGCCTGCGCGGGGCCGTACCGATCGTGCTGGCCACCATCCCGCTGGCCGAGCACGTGCCGCAGGCGGACCGGATCTTCGACGTCGTGTTCGTGCTGGTGTTGCTCTTCACCCTTTTGCAGGGGCCGTCGCTGCCCTGGCTGGCTCGCCGGCTGGGAGTGCTCGACGACACAGCCGCGTACGAGGTCGACATCGACGTGGCACCGCTGGAGTCGCTCGGTGCTGACATGCTCCAGGTGTCCGTGCCGAGCGAATCGAGGCTGGCCGGGGTCGAGATCGGTGAGCTGAGGCTGCCGCACGGGGTATCGGTCTCGCTGGTGATCCGCGACCAGCGCGCGTTCGTGCCGGAACGTCATACGGTGCTGCGGGCGCGCGACGTCGTCCTGGTGGTGGCGCCCAGCCCACTGCGCGAGCGGACGGTCCGCAGGCTCCGCGCGGTCAGCCGGGCCGGCCGCCTGGCCGGCTGGTTCGGCGAACGCGG
>JAWWOY010000297.1:0-12207 GCA_033851195.1 Kribbellaceae bacterium
TTGGATTCGCGGAGGTTGGTGCCGAGGCCGTGGACGGCGGGGATGGTGCCGAGCTTGCCGGCCTGGAAGTCCTCGAACGCCTGCACCACCTCGGCGCGGGTGTTCATCACGAACGGCCCGGCCATCGCGATCGGCTCGCGGATCGGGCGGCCGCCCAGAACCAGCACTTCCAGGTTCGGCTCTGCCTGTGGCTGGCTGGTCGCGGCCGCCGTACGCAAGGTGTCGCCGGGGCCGAATACGGCCAGCTGGCCCTTGTGGACGGGGCGGTGGTCAGCGCCGACCGTGCCCTGCCCGGCCAGCACGTAGACCAGGGCGTTGAAGTCCGGCTGCCAGGGCAGCACCATCTCGGCGCCCGGGCTGACCGTCGCGTGCACCAGCGTGATCGGCGTGTGCGTCGACCCCGGCCCGTCGTGACCGCCAACGCTGCCGGCGATCACCCGGATCAGCGCGCCGCCGTCGGGGGAGGACAGCAGAGCGGAGTCGCCGCCACGGATGTCCTGGTAGCGCGGCGGAGCCCACTTCTGCGCCTTGGGAAGGTTCACCCAGAGCTGGATGCCGTGGAACAGGCCGCCGCTGAGCACCAGGTGCTCCGGCGGGGTCTCGATGTGAAGCAGTCCGCTGCCGGCAGTCATCCACTGGGTGTCGCCGTCGGTGATGACGCCGCCGCCCCCGTTGGAGTCTTGGTGCTCGAAGATGCCGTCGAGGATGTAGGTGACGGTCTCAAAGCCGCGGTGCGGGTGCCACGGGGTGCCCTTCGGCTCGCCCGGCGCGTACTCGACCTCACCCATCTGATCCATGTGGATGAACGGGTCCAGATCGCGCAGGTCCACTCCGGCGAACGCCCGGCGGACCGGGAAGCCCTCGCCCTCGAAACCGCTCGGGGCAGAGGTCACGGAACGGACCGCCCGCTCGGTCGCCACGGCCGGATCCGGCTGGTCGACGCGGGGCAGCACGGTGATGTCGTTAACAGTCACGGCGGGCATGGGGTAGTCTCCTCGCTCCTAGATAATTAAAGAATAAACTAAGTATCCGAACCACGGCAACCGCCGGTACATTCCCGCTCCGGTGCGCGGTTCACAGGAAGGTCTCAGGAAGATCGCAGCGTGGTCGCAGTCCACTTCGTCATTGTTCTGGTCATGACCGATTCGGCGCCATCGACTGGAGAACGACCATGACCGCCTTGCTCACTCCACAGGGGACCCCAGCGGGCACCACGAGTCCGGCGGACGTGCCTGCTGCGTCGGGTCGAATCAGGCGACATGTTCGGGGGCCTGGCGACCAGGCCCGGTTCGTCCGGCCTTCCGCCTTCCTGCTCCTGGTCGGCACCGCTGTGCTCTACCTGTGGAACTTGACCGCGTCCGGGTACGGCAACAGCTTCTACGCCGCTGCGGAGCAGGCCGGGACGCAGAGCTGGAAGGCCTGGCTCTTCGGCTCCCTTGACGCCGGCAACGCGATCACCGTCGACAAGCCGCCGGGCGCCCTGTGGGTCGCTACCGCGTTCGCCCGCGTCTTCGGGTTCTCCAGCTTCTCGGTGCTGGTTCCGCAGGCGTTGATGGGCGTTGCTGCGGTCGCTCTGCTGTACGCGACGGTGAAGCGGACGTCCGGCGCTGTGGCCGGCCTGATCGCGGGGGCAGCCCTGGCTGTCACCCCGGTCGCCGTACTGATGTTCCGGTTCAACAACCCCGATGCTCTCCTGGTGCTGCTGATGGTCGCCGCGGCCTACTGCGTGGTGCGCGCGCTGGAGAAGGCCAGCCCGATGTGGCTGGCATTGGCTGGGGTCGCGATCGGCTTCGGCTTCCTGACCAAGATGATGCAGGCGTTCCTGGTGCTGCCCGCCCTCGCCCTCGTCTACCTGATCGCCGCGCCGACCTCACTAAACAAACGGCTGCTGCACTTGGTCGGTGCGCTGGTGGCCGTGGTCGTCTCCGCCGGGTGGTACGTCGCCCTGGTCGAGCTGTGGCCAGCGTCGAGCCGGCCCTACATCGGCGGTTCCACGAACAACTCGCTGCTGGAGTTGGCACTCGGCTACAACGGCCTCAGCCGCATCCTGGGCGGGGAAGGCTTCGGAGGTGGCGGTGGCGGTGGTGGTGGCGGGGGAGGCGGTACGAACGCCGCCTTCGGCGGTAGCACCGGCCTGACCCGGATGTTCGGCGACTCCTTCGGCACCGAGATCTCCTGGCTGTTGCCCGCCGCGCTGATCGCCTTGGTCGCCGGTCTGTGCCTCACCCACCGTGCACCGCGGAGCAACCGCGCGCGATCCGGTCTGCTGCTTTGGGGCGGCTGGCTGATCGTCACGGCTGTGGTCTTCAGCTACATGAGCGGCATCACCCACCCGTACTACGCCGTCGCGCTGGCTCCTGCCATCGGCGGACTGATCGGGACCGGCGTTCAGCTCTGCTGGCAGCGGCGGGCGGAACTTCCGGCCCGACTGACCCTGGCAGCGATGCTCGTGGCCACCGGTGTCTGGGACTACGTCCTGCTCACCCGTACGCCGACCTTCCTGCCGTGGCTGAAGTTCGCCGTCCTGGCTGTCGGTCTGGTGGCTGCCGGCGCCCTGCTGGTAGAACGTCGCCGCCTCAGCCGGTTGGTACTTGCAGTGATCCTCACGATCGTCCTCGCTCTCGGCCTGGGCAGCACTGCGTACGCGGTCTCGACGGCATCTCATACGCACAGCGGCTCCATCCCCACCGCGGGCCCCGACAGCAGCGCGATGGGCGGCGGTCGCGCCGGTCAGGGCGGTACGCCGCCGGGCGGCAGAGCTGGTGGTCGCGGGGGCACTCCGCCCGGCCAGTCCACGAACGGTACGCGGCAGAACCAGGGCACCGGTGCGACAACCCCGCAGGAGGGTGCTCCAGCCGCCGGCGGTGGCCCGGGTGGTTCCGACCAGGCTGACAGCGCGCTCGCCGCCCTGTTGTCCAAGACGACCTCGACTTGGGCGGCCGCCACGGGTGGTTCGCAGTCCGCGGCCACCCTGGAACTGGCCAGCGGCAAGTCCGTGATCGGCATCGGCGGCTGGAGCGGCGGTGACAACGCGCCCACGCTGGCGCAGTTCAAGCAGTACGTTGCCGAAGGCAAGATCGCCTATTACATCTCCGGCGGCAAGGGTGGCGGGGGCGGCCGTGGCGGCCAAGGTACCTCGACCTCCTCGGCCAGTGAGATCCAGGCCTGGGTGACGGCGAACTACACCGCCACCACCGTAGGCAACTCCACCGTCTACAACCTGATCGGCTGACCTGCAACAGCGCGGCCTGGGACCAGTCTCTCCTGGTCCCGGGCCGCGCTGTGCTCAGTGCGTGCTGACGAGCGTCTTCTCCTCGGTGGGCGGCTCGGCCTTGACCCGGAGGCTCTCGCCTTCGATGTCGACCTTGGGAGTGATCCGGTCGAGCCAGCGCGGGAATGCCCAGGCGCGGTCGCCGAGCAGTGTCAGGACCGCCGGCACCAGTGTCATCCTGACCACGAACGCGTCGATCAGGACGCCGATGGTGAGGCCGAAACCGATGGTCTTGATGATCGGGTCGCTGACCAGGATGAAGCCGGCGAAAACCGCCGCCATGATGAGGGCGGCCGCGGTCACCACCCGTGCCCCGTGCCCGACGCCCTCGATGGTGGCGTCGGTGGCGGGCCGACCGTGCACGAACTCCTCCCGGACCCGCGACACGATGAAGACCTCGTAGTCCATCGCCAGCCCGAACAGCACACCCATCATGATGATCGGCAGGAAGCTGACCAGCGGCCCGGGTGAGTCGACGCCGAGCAGGTTCGCGGCCCAGCCCCACTGAAAGACGGCGACCGTGATCCCGAACGTCGCGCCGATGGTGAGCAGGAACCCGAGCGTCGCCTTCAACGGCACCAGGATCGAGCGGAACGCCAACAGCAGCAACAAGAACGACAGGCCGATCACCACCAGCAGGTACTTCGGCAGCGCCGAGCTGAGCTTGTTCGAGACGTCGACACCGACCGCTGTATTGCCGGTCACAGCCGCCGACGCAGCACCGGTGGCGAGGGGATGTACGGCCGCGCGCAAGGTGCCCACCAGGTCGGCTGTCTCCTTGCTCGACGGCCCGCTCGCCGGGATGACGCTCACCAGTCGCGTGGTCCCGGCCACGCTGGCCGGGCCCGGCAGGACAGCGACAACGTCCTTCAGCCCCTTGGCTCTGGCCAGGACCTGATCAGCCAGTACGCCGGTGGAGGCGGCGCTGTGGCTCTTGACCACGACAACCAGCGGACCGTTGGACCCGGGCCCGAAGGCGGCAGCGGCCAGGTCATAGGCGACGCGCTGGTTGGAGCCCGCTGCAGCGGTCCCACCGTCGGGCAGAGCCAGCCGCAGGTCCTGGGTCGGGATCGCGAGGACGCCGAGACCGATGATGCCGGCGGCAACGATCGGCACGCGGAACCTGGTGACCAACCGCGCCCAGCGGAACCCGAACCCCTCGACAGTCGCGTGAGCGGGAGACCGCCCGTTGCGCACCCTGCGCGGCAGCACCCGCTTGCCGACGAAGCCGAGCATCGCGGGCAACAGCGTCAGCGCAACCAGTACGGCGGTGAGCACCGTGCCGGCAGCGGCCAGTCCCATCGCGGTGAGGAACGGTACGCCGACCAGGCTGAGCCCGGCCAGAGCGATGACAACGGTGGCACCTGCGAACAGGACCGCCGAGCCTGCCGTGGCGGTGGCCCGGGCGACGGACTCCTCCTCGTCCAGGCCTTCGGCAAGCTGGCTGCGGTGTCTGGAACTGATGAACAGGGCGTAGTCGATGCCCACCGCGAGGCCGAGCATCAACGCCAGGATCGGAGCCGTGGAGGAGATATCGACCACGGACGTGAGCAGGAACAACCCGGCCATCCCCGCGACGACCCCGATCAATGCCGTCAGCAACGTCATCCCGGCCGCCACCAGGGAGCCGAACGTCACGACCAGGACCACCGCGGCAATGGCCACCCCGATGACCTCGGTGGAGCCGATCTGTGGAGCGTGACCGACCACGTCGCCGCCGGGCACCACCTGCAGGCCGGCTGAGGTCGTCGTACCAAGCTGGTCGAACGCTGCGGTCGCTTCCTTGGACAGCTGATCAGCGGACTTGCTGAACTGCACGCTGATCAGACCCGTTGCGCCGTCCGGGCTGATGGCCTTGCTGGTGAAGGGATCCACCGCCCCGACGACCTCTGGCAGTCTGTTGGCCGCCGCAACGGTCGCGATGACGGAGGCCTTCACTGCGGGACTGTTCAGCGTCCGCCCGGCCGGGGCCTTCACGACGACGTCGGCCGAGGCGCCACTGGCCGCCGGGAAGTCCCGCTGCAGTGCGTCAAGGGCCTGCTGCGACTCGGTGCCGGGGATCGAGAAGGCGTTCGCGGTCTGGCCGCCGAGCGTCAGGGCGCCGACGCCGAGCGCTGCCAGCACCACCGCCCAGATCGCAGCCACCAGCCGGCGCCGCTGATAGGAGAGCCGGCCGAGCCGGTACAGGAGGTTGGCCATCAGATGAGTTGTCCGTTCGCAACGAGGGTGGGCACAGCAGGTCGAATCGCCGAAGCCGGCGGCAGTATCAGGCAGGTGGAGCAATCAGCAGTCGCCGCATCGCGGTGACACACAGAACGCGCAGGTCGTCGTCGGTGCGCTGCACCGGGGCGCGGCACTCGCCGAGCAGGCCGTGGATGGCGTAGCCGGCCAGGCCGACTTCGCGCGGGTCGTCAGTCCCGGCCAGCAGCCTGGCCAGGTCCTCCCCGGCCGCGACCATGCCGTCGAACTCGGGCATCTGGCCGATCGTCGGCATCACGTCGTTGAGCAAGCTGATCAGGCCTCGGAAGCGAACGGCGAGTTCGGTGAACCCGGTGATGGCCCGCTGCTGAGCCTCGGCCGGCGGCAGTAGGGCCGCCTCGGCGACGAGAGCGGCGACGGTGCCGGCCGGTGGCTCCAGCACCGCGGCGAGAACGGCCGGCTTGCCGTTGAAGTGGTACAGCACGGTCGCCTTCGAACAGCCGGCCGCGGTGGCGATGTCCTGCAGTGAGGTTGCGTCGTAGCCCTTCTCGGCGAACAGGTTCATCGCCTGCTGGAGGATCTCGTGCCGGGTGCGTTCCCGAAGCGGGGTGGCTGCCATGTCAGCCATCCTTCCTGACCGTGCGGCCAGTTTCCAACCGAACGGTCAGGATTGTGTCCGACCTCACTGCCGTGCTCGATCCGGGCTCCATCCGGGCTCCATCCGGGCTCCGACCGCAGGCGTGGCAGACTCTTGCCTCGTGACGGCGCAGATTCTCGACGGCAAGGCCACCGCGGCGGCAATCAAGAGCGAGCTGACCCTGCGGGTGGCGAAGCTGGCCGAGCAGGGTGTGGTGCCCGGGCTCGGCACCATCCTGGTCGGTGACGATCCCGGCAGCCGGGCCTACGTGGCGGGCAAGCACCGCGACTGTGCGGCTGTCGGGATCGCCTCGATCCAGGTCGAACTGCCGGCGGATGCCTCGCAGGAGGACATCGCGGCCAAGGTGCGCGAGCTGAACGAGGACCCGGCGTGTACCGGCTTCATCGTCCAACTGCCGCTGCCGAAGCATGTGGATACCAACACGATTCTCGGGCTGATCGACCCCGCCAAGGACGCGGACGGGCTGCACCCGGTCAGCCTCGGCAAGCTCGTGCTCGGTCAGGCCGGCCCGCTGCCCTGTACCCCCAAGGGCTGTGTCGAGCTGCTTCGCCGGTACGACGTACCGATCGCGGGTGCGCATGTCGTGGTGGTGGGCCGGGGGGTCACCGCCGGACGCCCGATGGGCCTGCTCTTCACCCGGCGTACCGAGAACGCGACCGTCACCCAGTGCCACACCGGTACGAAGGATCTGGCCGGGGTGGTCCGGACCGGGGATATCGTGATCGCGGCCGCGGGGTCGGCCGGGCTGATCACTGCCGAAATGGTGAAGCCGGGCGCGGTCCTGCTCGACGTCGGCACCAGCCGGAACGAGGCAGGCAAGATCGTCGGCGACATCGAGGACGCGGCCCGCGAGGTGGCCGGCTGGATCGCGCCGATGCCGGGCGGGATCGGCCCGATGACGCGGGCAATGCTGCTGGGCAATGTGGTGGAGGCGGCCGAGTCGGTCGTCGCCGGCCGATGACGGGCGCAGCCGAGCGGCGCAGCGAATGGCCGCTGACCCTGTGCTGTCTGGTCGGCCTGACCGGCCTGGTGGTGCTCACCTTCAACGACTGGCGCAAGGGCGTGCTCGTCTTCGCCGGCGGCGTACTGCTGGCCGGGGTACTGCGGGCGGTACTGAGCGACGACGCCGCCGGCCTGTTGCGGGTCCGGGGCCGGATGTTCGACGCGATGCTGCTGCTCGGCGTCGGAGCCGCCATCTTGCTGCTCGGCCTGCTCGTGCCCAACTGAGTGCCCCACTGATGTCGTGCCCAAGACGTCGTGTCCCAACGAGGTCGTGCTCGACTGACCAGGACTGATCCGGTGGGTCGGGCGCTACCCTGTTGTTCGTAAGTCGTACAACATGAGGAGCATCTCTTATGAGTCCCGAATCAGCGGAGGACGCTCGTCGCCGCCGTCGGCTGACCGCCGAGATCAAGGACTCGCTCCGGGCGCTGAGCAACCAACTGTCGCTGCTCAACCATCAGGTCGGTGCTCAGCTCGACCTGAAGGACGTCGACATCGACTGCCTGGAGCTGATCACCCGGCACGGCCCGATGAGCCCCAGCGCACTATCCAGGCGGACCGGGCTGCATCCTGCCACGATCACCGGCATCCTCGACCGGTTGCAACGGGGTGGCTGGGTGACCCGGGAACGCGACCCGGATGCGACCGACCGGCGTGCAGTAACAGTCCGCGCGCTGCGGGACCGGAACAAGGAGATGTTCCAGCTCTACGCCGGCATGAACGGCACGATGGACAAGATCTGCGCCGGCTACGCCGAGACCGAGCTCGAGCTGCTCGCCAGGTTCCTGCAGAGCACCACCGATGCCGGCCGGGACGCCACCACTGAACTGGTGAACTGACACTCCCGCGTTCCATCGGCTGTAGTTCGTCGTAGTCAAGGGTCTCCGCCCGTCTTGCAGGTTCCTGCCATTTCAGCCGTCAGAGCAACGGTTCTGGGTGCTCGCTGCGTCTCACCCTGCGTGGTGCTCCGGATCCAGGGCGTGAGCGGGCTGGGAACAGCTCTGTCTGGCCGGGGCGCCGCGTCCTGGATGGACAAGTGAAACGGGAGAATCAACGTGGGTTCCAAGTCGAGAACGAGGCGGCTGGCACTACCGGCCATCGCCTCGCTGACCATGCTGAGTATCGGCCTGGCCGGACCAGCCCAAGCGGCTCGGAGCGCTGGGCCTGAGGCGAGCGGACACCCCGCCGGTCTGACCGCGGCGTTTGCCCAGGCGGCGGACCGCCACGTCACTCTGATCACGGGTGACCGGGTGACGTTGCTGGGTGGTGATCCGGCCAAGCCGGCGATCGAGCCGGGACCGGGCCGCCGGGCGATCAAGTTCAGCGCGAAATGGGTCAAGGATCAGCTGTTCGTCATCCCGTCCGACGTCAGTTCGATGGTGATAGCGGGCAAGCTGGACCGTCGGCTGTTCGACGTCACCGGTCTGATCCAGGATGGGTACGACGACAAGTCGAGCGGGGTCATCCCGCTGATGGTGACGTACCAGGGCACGGCCAACCGGGTCGCGCCGACCGGTGCGACTACGACGCGGGCGCTGCCGGTGATCAACGGTGCGGCGGTCCGGGTGGACAAGAAGAACGCGGCCGGGTTCTTGAGCGGGTTCTCGGCCCAGCGGTCGGCGAACGGGATCGACAAGATCTGGTTGGATGCCAAGCGGCACACGACGCTCGATCAGTCCGTGCCGCAGATCGGTGCGCCGGCGGCCTGGCAGGCGGGCTACACCGGCAAGGGCGTGACGGTCGCGGTGCTGGACACGGGGATCGACGCGACGCATCCGGATCTGGCCGGCCAGGTGCTGGGCGAGAAGAACTTCACCACGGAGGCGGCCACCGATCTGGTCGGGCACGGCACTCACGTCGCGTCGACGATCGCCGGGACTGCCAAGGCCTCGGCCGGTAAGTACAAGGGCGTCGCGCCGGACGCGAAACTGTACGACGGCAAGGTCTGCGAGGAGTACGGCTGCACCGAGTCGGCGATCCTGGCGGGGATGGAGTGGGCCGCGAACGACGTGAAGGCGAAGGTGGTCAACCTCAGCCTCGGCGGTGGCGACACCCCGGAGGTCGACCCGCTCGAGGAGGCGGTGAACCGGTTGACGGCGCAGACCGGCACCCTGTTCGTGATTGCCGCAGGCAACGCGGGACCGGGAGCCGGCAGTGTCAGCTCGCCTGGCAGCGCGGAGGCTGCGCTGGCCGTCGGCGCGGTCGACAAGCAGGACCAGTTGGCCTCCTTCTCCAGCCGCGGCCCGCGGGTCGGCGACGGTGCGGTAAAGCCTGACGTGACCGCTCCGGGTGTGGACATTGTTGCCGCGAAGGCGAAGGGTTCCACCATCGGCGAACCGGTCGGCGAGTTCTACCAGCGCCTGTCCGGTACTTCGATGGCGACGCCGCACGTGGTCGGCGCGGTGGCGTTGTTGGCCCAGCAGCACCCCGGCTGGCAGGCGACGGAGCTGAAGGGCGTGCTGATGGGGTCGGCCAAGTCGAACCCAGCGCTGACCGCGTTCGAGCAGGGTGCGGGGCGAATCGATCTGACCAAGGCGATCGAGCAGTCGGTGATCAGCGAACCCGGCAGTGTCTCCTTCGGTACGGCGCAGTGGCCGCACACCGACGACACCCCCGTCACCAAGGACGTCACCTACCGCAACCTCGGGGATCAGCCGGTCACGTTGACGCTGGCCGCGAGCCTGTCCGCCCCGGGCGGTACGCCGGCGCCGGCGGATGCGCTGAAGCTGAGCGCGACCACGGTGACGATCCCGGCCGGTGGTACTGCCAAGGTGCAAGCCGTCTCCAACACCAAGCACGATGGGCCGGACGGCGCCTACTCCGGCCGGATCACCGCTACTGCGGACGGCGTCGCGGTGGTCACGCCCATCGGTCTCGACAAGGAGGTCGAGAGCTACACCCTGACAATCGATTACCTGGGCTCGGACGGGGAGCCGATCGAGGGCTACTCACTGATCTTCGGTCCCGACACCGGTTTCTTCAATTTCGTCGGCGACCAGAGCGGCTCTGTCAAGGTCCGGCTGCCGAAGGCGAGCTACCTGGTGGACACCGACCTGGCCGTACCTGGTGGCGACTACGCGAAGATCGTCCGGCCGGAGGTGCAACTGAACCAGGACACCACGGTCGTGATGGATTTCCGGACTGCCCGGCCGGTCACCACGACGGTGCCGCGAAAGGAGGCCGGGGTCGGACTCGCGGACATCGGCTACAACCGTAGCAACGCGGCGGGTACCATCGGGCTGGGCTCATCGCTGCTTGCCTTCTCGTTCGACGGTCTGGCCAGCGCACAGCAGGGGCCGGCGTTACCGGCTGACCAGATGACGGGGCACGTCGCGTCGCAATGGGGCGTTCCCGGGGCGGACGGCAGGTTCCGCAACTCGCCGTACACGTACAACCTGGTGAACACCCTGCCTGGCAGGTTCTACGACGGTTTCAGCCGGGCAGCCAAGGACCAGGAACTCGCCACGCTCGTCGCCAGCCACAACGCCCAGGTCGACCGGCCGGCGTACAAGGTCGTCTCCGGTAGTGCGCCCGGGGCCGGCGGCTTCTGGGCGCTGGGCTTCCAGTGGAACCTGCCGTCGACCGCGAAACACTATCTCGAGGCCGGCCAGGTGACCTGGTCGTCCTGGTTCTCCGAGTTCACCAACGACGCCGACGGCTGGCCCGTCGATCTGACAGAGCTGGCCGGGGACTCCGCGGGATACCAGGCCGGCCGGACCTACCGGGAGCGGTGGAATGCGGCAGCCTTCGTGCCGACGCCCGCCCTCGCTGCCCGGCTGGCTGGCGAGCTGGCGATCTGGGTGCACTCGCACTCCGACGCTGACGGTCATGCCGGCTGGTCGGCGACGGACACCGCCAGCAGCAAGCTCTATCGGGAAGGCGTCGCGGTCGCGGAATCGGATCAGTTCGGCTACGTCGACGCGACGGGCCTGCCGGCCGGCGAGGCGGCGTACAAGTTCGTGACGTCGGCGACCAGGCCGTCGGTGTCGGGATTCTCGACCCGGACCGACCTGACCTGGACGTTCAGCTCGGCGGCGTCGGCCGAGGAAACGCAGCTGCCGTTGCAGACAGTGCGCTATCGGCCGGCTGTGGACAGCAAGAACACCGCCGAGCGGGTACCGGTCACAGTGCTCCCGCTGCAACTGGCAAGCGTTCCGGGAGCCACCAAGCCGTCCGCGGCCACGAAGGTGGAGCTCCAGGTGTCCGGCGATGACGGGAAGAGCTGGCACAAGGCGGCCGTCGTACCGGGGGCGCATGGTTCCTATATCGCGACCTTCGCCACCCCGCGGGGCGCGAAAACTGTGTCCCTGAAGGCGAAAGTGTCCGGTCCCGGTGGCAGCACCGTCGACCAGACGGTGATCGGGGCCTACCAGCTCCGCTGACAGCAGCACCCGGGAGCCGCACCTCTGCAGGTGCGGCTCCCGGGCGGCCGGGGGAGCAGGGGGTGCAGGTCAGCCGAGCAGGCCGAGGGCCTGGACGGCGTCGCGCTCTTCGGCGAGTTCTTTGGCGTTGGCGTCGATCCAGCCGCGGGAGAACTCGTTGATCTCCAGACCCTGGACGATCTCGTAGTTCCCGTCCTTGGTGGTCACCGGGAACGAGGAGATCAGACCCTGCGGTACGTCGTACGAGCCGTCGGAGACGACCGCCATCGATAGCCAGTCGCCGTCAGGCGAACCGCGCAGCCAGTCGCGGGTGTGGTCGATCGTGGCCGACGCGGCCGAGGCGGCGCTGGAAGAACCACGGGCCTCGATGATCGCGGCGCCACGCTTCTGCACGGTCGGGATGAAGTCGTTCTCCAGCCAGTTCTGGTCGTTGACCAGCTCGGCGGCGTTCTTGCCACCGACCTCGGCGTGGAAGTTGTCCGGGTACGCGGTGGCCGAGTGGTTGCCCCAGATGGTCATCTTCTTCAGGTCGTTCACCGACGCACCGGCCTTGTGGGACAGTTGCGCGAGCGCGCGGTTGTGGTCCAGCCGGGTCAATGCGGAGAAGCGCTCCGCCGGGATGTCCGTCGCGTTGCTGCGCGCGATCAGCGCGTTGGTGTTGGCCGGGTTGCCGGTCACGCCGATGCGGACGTCGT
>JAWWOY010000300.1:0-3896 GCA_033851195.1 Kribbellaceae bacterium
TCTCTGCCGACGAGGTGGTCATCACGACGACCGGAATGACCTTGAGACGGTCATCGGTCTTGATCTCGGCGAGTACCTCCCGCCCATCCAACTTCGGGAGGTTCAGGTCGAGCAGGATGAGGTCGGGCCGCGGGTGACTGGGGGATTCCTCCGACGCCCGCAGATAGTCGAGTGCCTCTTGGCCGTCCATTACAACGTGCATGATGTTGGCGATGCGGCCCTCGCGCAACGCCGCGACGGTCATGGCCACGTCAGAAGGGCTGTCCTCGACTAGCAGGATGTGGATCGGTCGCCCCAGGGAGGGGTTGAGCTGTTGAGGCGAATCGATCGCTTCGATCATGGCGTGTCGTCCGTTCCCGCGTCGAGGGTGAACCAGAAGCGGCTTCCGCCGCTGGGTGAGTCGGTCACTCCGGTCGTTCCTCCGTAGCGCTCGACGATCTTCTTGACCAGCGCCAACCCGATGCCCGTTCCCGGGTACTGCTCGCGCGTGTGCAGCCGCTTGAACATTCCGAAGACGCGGTCGCGGTATGCGGGCTCGACGCCGATCCCATTGTCAGTGACGCTGAACTCGACGGTGTCGCCGGTGCGCTCCGCGGTGACCTCGATGTGAGGGACTACGCCGGGCCGGGTGAACTTCAGCGCGTTCGCGAGCAGGTTCTGGAACACCAACTCCAGCTGCGTGCGGTCGGCGCGCACGGTCGGCATCGGGCCGACCACGATCTGCGCGTCCGACTCGGCGATTGACTGTCGCAGGGCGGCCCGCACCGTCGCCAGGAGCCCCGCAATGTCGATCGCGCGTCGTTGGCCCTCGATCCTGCCGACTCTCGAATACATGAGCAGGTCATTGATGATCGTGGACATGCGCTGGCAGCCGTCGACGGCGAATGCGATGTAAGCGTCTGCGTCGGCATCGAGTTGCCCTTGATAGCGACGTGCCAGTAAGGAGATCGGCCCGGAGATCGCCCGCAGTGGCTCGGACAGGTCGTGGGACGCAACGTAGGCGAACAGCTCCAGCTCACGGTTCGACGCCTGCAGCTCCGAATTCGCGGTCGTAAGCTGGGCGGCCTGATCGGCGGAGCGTTCCTTCTCCTCGTTCAGGTCGCCCAGGATGTTCAGGCTTGCCGTGAAGGCAGCATTCGCGCTGAGCCGGCCGCTCGCCGCGTCCTCGAGGATGTTGAGCACGGCGGCCTGGGTGTTTCTGAGCACCTTCTGCTCGTGGGCTGAGTCCTCGAGGATGTTGAGCAGGGCCATCTGCGTGTCCTTGAGGACGCGGTCCTCAGCGGCATAGTCATCGAGGACATTGAGCATCGCCTGGGCGTGATCGCCAGGGTCGAGCGCCGGCTCGGCCGCGACCGCGCCGATGGTCGTCATGGCGACGTGCTCGGGGAAGCGGTCCGCAACTCCTCGATCTCCTTCTTGAGCTCGATCATGCGCAACTCGCGTCCCACGGTGAGCTTCTGGAAACGCTCCAGTTCGGCCAGTCGCTCAAGCTCCCGGGCCCGCTGCTCCGCGAGCTGGGTCTCCGCCCTCTTCTGGGCGGTGACGTCGCGGGCTGAGGCGGAGACGCCGAGAACGTTGCCGGCGGCGGCTTTGTAGACGGAGGCGTTGTAGAGGACGTCGGTGAGGGTCCCGGCGGCGTGCCGGATGGTGAGGGGGTAGTCGATGACGAAGCCCTCGGCGAAGACCTGCCGGTAGCCTTCGCGGGCCTTGTCGGGTTCGGTGAAGTAGTCGCAGAAGTCGGTGCCGACGAGGTGGTCGCGGTCGGCCCCGGTGACGCGGATGGTGGCTTCGTTGACGTCGGTGATCTTGCCTTCGGGACTGATCATGACCAGCGGGTCTCGGGTGGCCTCGAGCAGGCTGCGGTTGTATAGCGAGGCCGATCGTGCTCGGTCTCCCTCGTGCTCTCGCTCGGTGATGTCGTGTGCGATCGAGGAAACGCCGATGATGACGCCCGCCGAGTCAAGGATCGGAGAGACGGTGAGCGACACGAGGATGGTCGAGCCGTCCTTCGTTCGGCGTGTTGTCTCGTAGAATTCGACGCGTTCACAGCGACGGATGCGCTCGAGGAGCCCGGTCATCTCGTCCGACCGATCGTCCGGTATCAGTTCGGTGATCGAGTGGCCCACGATCTGGGCCGCCGAATATCCGTACATACGCTCGGCGGCCGCGTTCCACGTCGTGATGATTCCGTCCAGCGTCCGGCCGACGATGGCATCATCGAATGAATCCACGATCGATGCGAGGAGCGTGGATTTCAGCGCCTCGTCGCCCGAGGGCTCCGGCGGGCGTGGCGTGTGACCGCTCGCGGAGCTTTTCACAGCGGTCATGGTTGGTCCTCCTGAGGCGAGTACGTCGTCATGCTTGAATGCCCGGCGGGATGGCCGCAGGCTGCGCGCCGCGAATTGCGTCGGCGAGGGCTGCGGCCAGTTCGTCGTTGTCGGCGGGTTTGCGGAGGAACGCCGACACCCCGACAAATTCCCGGACCGCGGATTCGGTCGTCGACGGATCACGGCCGGTGAGCGCCACGACCGGGGTGCGGCACAGCGCGGGTAGCTGCTCGAAGCGCCGCAGTACGGAGATGCCGTCACCGGCCGGCAAGCCGATGTCCAGCAGCACGACGTCGGGGTTCTCGTTGACCGCGAGGGCCACTGCTTGATAACCGTCGACAGCCTGGACGACGTCGTAGCCGAGGGAGATTAGCCGCCGGGTGAGCCCGAATCGAAGGTCGTTGTCATCGTCCACGATCAGAACCTTGTAGGTCATGGTGAAACCTCCACAGCTTCGGCGGGTCCGGCGAGAGACAGCGTGAACGAAATCGAAGTGCCTTGCCCTGGGGCACTCTCGGCGGTCATCTCGCCGCCCTGGCGCAGGATGAGGTCGCGGCTGATGAACAGCCCGAGACCGAGCCCGTTGCGGCTCGCCTCGTCAGGCTGCGCGGCCTGGAAGAACTGATCGAAGATGCGCGGCAGGTCGCTCGCGCTGATGCCTCGACCGGTGTCTCGCACGGAGATCCGGACGGTGGCGCCGTCGACCGCTGCCGAGACGTCGATGCGTCCGTAGCGAGGCGTGAACTTGACCGCGTTCTGCAGCAGATTCCCGAGCACCTCACGAACGCGATCGGGATCGGCTGAGACCTCGGGAAGCGCGTTGCAGTCCAGATTCAGTGCGAGTTCGTGTCCTTCGGCCAGCGGGCCGTAGGAGGCGACTGTTTCGGTGAGCAGTTCGGTGAGCGCGACCCGCCGTCTGGTGATGGCGAAACCTATGCCGCGAGCGCGGGTGACGTCGAGCAGATCGTCGATCATCACCTGGAGCTGGCCGACGTTGCGCATCAGGATCCGGTTGAAGCTGGCCTGCTCCTCGTTCAGTGGGCCACCTATCCCATCGAGTAGCAGCGAGCCGAATTGATGGACGACCGCGAGTGGCGAGCGCAGTTCGTGCGAGACATGCGACAGGAAGCGGTCCTTCGCCTCGAGCTGCTGGACGCGTGCACGCTCCAACTCGTCGAGCAGATGCTGGCGTCGGATCGCGTACGTCACCGCTCTGAATGTGTCGCCGTGCCGGCGATCGCCCTTGACGAGGTAGTCCTGCGCACCGTTGCGGACCGCACGCTCGGCCAGCTCGGCATCGTCCTGTCCGGTGAGCACGATGACGGCCGTCGACCCCGCGGCCTGCGACACCCGCTCGAACGTCTCCAGCCCGTCGCTGTCGGGCAGTCCGAGATCTACGAGAACGGCGTCGAAGCACGCCTCGGCAAGCAACTGCAGGGCGGCACGAAGTGTGCTGGCCCGCGAGACGGCGATGTTGCCCGAACCGCTGTCCTCGAGGTGCGCCTTGAGCACGGTGAAGTCCGACGGGCTGTCCTCGACGACGAGGACGCGACACAGTGGCGGCTCTAC
>JAWWOY010000310.1:0-10504 GCA_033851195.1 Kribbellaceae bacterium
TCACGGTCTCGCCAGGTGCGCCCGATGGTTCCACATCGGGAAACACGGCTCCGCAGCGTAGCCGGTCAATCCGGACCCGGTGACGGCGCCACCGGGGTCCGGCTCCGACAAACGTAGGTCTGCCAACAGTCAAAGGGTAGCGACGACCGCGACGGTGTCGGACTCGTCCGGGCGCCAGACGATCTCGCCGATGATCCGGCCGGCGGCGCGCAGGTCGCCCTCGGCGCGGGCGGCGAGTTCGAGCCGGTCGGCAGGGCCGCTCACCTCGACCTTGGAGACCTCGGTCTTCATCGACACCTGGGCGGTCGACTTGGCACCGCGGATGCCGGCCAGCACCTCGCCGGCCGCGGTCAGCACGGCCGGGTCATGCGGCACGGCGGCGATGTCGACGTCCGGCACCGGCCAGGCGGTGGTGTGGATCGAACCCTCCTGCCACCACGACCACACCTCTTCGGTCGCGAACGGCAGGTACGGCGCGAGCAGGCGCAGCTGGACCGACAGCGCGACGGCCAGTGCGGCTTTGGCGGAGTTCGCTTCGGCCTCGCTGCGACCGCCGTAGGCACGCTCCTTCACCAGCTCGACGTAGTCGTCGCAGAAGGTCCAGAAGAACCGCTCGGCGGTCTCGAGGGCACCGGTGTAGTCGTACGCCTCGAAGGCCTCGGTGGCCTCGTCGACCACCTGGCGGAGCCGCCGCAGCATGGCGAGGTCCACCGGCTCGGTGACGGCCGAGGCATCAGCGGAGGTGGCACCGAAGCCGAGCACGAACTTGGACGCGTTCAGCACCTTGATGGCCAGCCGGCGGCCGACCTTCATCTGCGACTCGTCGAACGGCGAGTCCAGACCAGGCCGGGCCATCGCGGCCCGCCAGCGCACGGCGTCGGAGCCGTACTTGTTCAGCACCTCGTCCGGCAGGATCGCGTTGCCCTTGGACTTGCTGATCTTCTTGCGGTCCGGGTCGACGACGAACCCGGAGATCATCGACCGGGCCCAGGGCAGGCTGCCGTTCTCGAAGTGGGCCCGGACCACCCGGGAGAACAGCCAGGTGCGGATGATCTCGTGCGCGTGGGTATTCAGGTCCATCGGGAAGGTGCGCTTGAACAGGTCCTCGTCCCGCTCCCAGCCGGTGACGATCTGCGGGGTGAGCGACGAGGTTGCCCAGGTGTCCATCACGTCCGGGTCCGCCTCGAAGCCGCCCGGCTTGCCACGCTGGGACTCGTCGTACCCGCTCGGCGCCTGCGAGGTCGGGTCGATCGGCAGGTCCTCCTCGCGCGGCATCAGCGGATGGTCGTAGTCCGGCTCGCCGTCCTGATTGAGCGGATACCAGACAGGGAAGGGCACGCCGAAGAACCGCTGGCGGGAGACCAGCCAGTCGCCGTTCAGGTTCTCGACCCAGTTCAGGTAGCGGTGCTTCATGTGTTCAGGCACCCAGGCCAGCTCGTTCCCGCGCTCGATGAACTCGGCCTTCAGTTCATCGCTGCGGCCGCCGTTGGTGATGTACCACTGTCTCGTGGAGACGATCTCCAGCGGCTTGTCGCCGTTCTCGTAGAAGTTGGCCATCCGCTTCGTCGGCGTCGGTTCACCGTCGAGGTCACCGCTCTCCCGCAGCTTGGCCACGATCAGCTCGCGAGCGCTGAAGACCGTCTTCCCGGCGAGCTCGGCGTACAGCTCGCGGCCTGCTTCGGTGGTCAGCCACTCCGGGGTGTCGCGCAGCAGCCGGCCATCGCGACCGATCACGGTACGGACCGGCAGTTGCAACTCGCGCCACCACTGCACGTCGGTCAGATCACCGAAGGTGCAGCACATCGCGATACCCGCACCCTTGTCGGGCTCGGCAGCGGGGTGCGCGAGGACCGGCACCTCCACGTCGAACAGCGGCGAGCGGACCGTCGTACCGAACAGGTCCCGGTAGCGCTCGTCGTCCGGGTGGGCGATCAGGGCGACGCAGGCAGGGATCAACTCGGGACGGGTGGTTTCTATGTAAATCGGCTCCGAAGGGCCGTGGAAGGCGATCCGGTGGAAGGCGCCTGGGTACTCACGGGCCTCGAGTTCGGCCTGCGCGACCGCGGTCTGGAAGGTCACGTCCCACATCGTCGGAGCCTCGGACAGGTAAGCCTCGCCGCGGGCGAAGTTCCGCAGAAAGGCGCGCTGCGAGGCGCGCCTGGAGTCCTCCGAGATCGTCGTATAGAGGTAAGACCAGTCCACGCTGAGGCCGACCTGACGCCACATCGCCTCGAACGCCTGCTCGTCGATGTGCGTCAGTTGACCGCACAGTTCGATGAAGTTCTGCCGGCTGATCGGCACCTGCTTCTTGGGGTCCGGCTTCGCGGGCGGCGTGAAGTCCGGGTGGTAAGGCAGCGACGGGTCGCAACGGACACCGTAAAAGTTCTGCACCCGGCGCTCAGTCGGCAGGCCGTTGTCGTCCCAACCGATCGGGTAGAAGACCTTCTTGCCGCGCATCCGCTGGAAACGCGCGATCAGATCGGTGTGGGTGTAGCTGAAGATGTGCCCGACATGCAGCGACCCGGACACGGTCGGCGGCGGCGTGTCGATCGAGAACACGTCGGCCCGCTCGGCCGTTCGGTCGAACGCATACGTCTCCTGCTCCTTCCATACGGCAGCCCACTTCTCCTCGAGTCCCTCGAGGGTGGGCTTGGCTGGAACGCGGGACGTTTCGGTCATAGACATAATCTTAGTGGGCGGCAAGCGGTGCTTCCGACCGGTTTACCGCCGCCTGTGGATGACCGCCGCGCAGACCGGCGGAACTACCCTCCGTAGACTCGGCAACCTGATGACGAACACCTCGTACGCCGAAGTGTCGGCGAAGCTCCAGGCCCGCTGGCCGGAGAACAAGATCTCGCCCACGCTGGACCGGATCCGGCGGCTGGTCGAGCTGCTCGGCGACCCGCAGAAGGCGTACCCGGTGATCCACCTGACCGGGACCAACGGCAAGACCTCCACGGCGCGGATGATCGACTCGCTGCTGCGCGAGGCCGGGCTGCGGACCGGACGGTTCACCAGCCCGCACCTGGAGACGGTCCGGGAGCGGATCACGCTGGATGGCGAGCCGATCAGCGAGGAGCGGTTCGCCGAGGCGTACGCCGAGATCGAGCCCTACCTGCAGGTCGTCGACTCCGAGTCCGAGCACCCGCTGTCATTCTTCGAGGCGATGACCGCGATGGCGTTCGCGGTGTTCGCCGACGCCCCGGTCGACGTGGCGGTGATCGAGGTCGGCCTCGGTGGCACCTGGGACTCCACGAATGTTGCCGACGGCACCGTCGCGGTGATCACCCCGGTCGCGGTCGATCACGCGCACCTGCTGGGCGACAACCCGGTCGACATCGCGATCGACAAGTCCGGGATCATCAAGCCCGGCGCCACCGTGGTCACCTCGCAACAGAGCATGGACGTGCTCGAGGTCCTGATGCGCAAGGCCACGAAGGTCGGTGCCCAGATCACTCGCGAGGGCCTGGAGTTCGGCGTGCTGTCGCGCAGTGTCGCGGTCGGCGGCCAACTGATGTCCCTGAAGGGCCTGGGCGGCGAGTACGACGACGTCTTCCTCCCGCTGCACGGCGAGTACCAGGCGCACAACGCGGCCACCGCGCTTGCCGCTGTCGAGGTGCTGCTCGGATCCGGCGCACAGACCGAGGACCGGATCACCACCGAGCTGGTCCAGGCCGGCTTCGCCGAGACCACCTCGCCGGGCCGGATGGAGGTCGTTCGCACCAGCCCGACCGTGATCGTCGACGCCGCACACAACCCGCACGGTGCCCAGGCCACCGCCGCCACCGTGAGCGAGGCCTTCGCGTTCAACCCGCTGATCGGCGTACTGGGTTGTATGAAGGACAAGGACGTGTACGGCGTGCTGGAGGCGTACGAGCCGATCATGGAGACGGTGGTGTGCACCCGGAACTCGTTCGAGCGCTCGATGCCGGCCGAGGAACTCGGTGAGCTGGCCGCGGAGATCTTCGGCGAGGACCGGGTGCTGGTCCGGCCCAAGCTGGTCGACGCGCTCGACGACGCGATCCGGCTGGCCGAGGAGAACGCGCTGGCGATGGGCACCGGCGGCGTCCTGGTCACCGGCTCGGTGATCACGGCCGGTGAGGCCCGGAGGCTGCTGGTCAGGAGGCAGCGGTGAGGTCGCTCGGATCGATCGTGCTCGGCTTCGAGGCGCTGGTGCTCGCGCTCGTCACCCCGGTGATGATCTCGGTCGCCCACGTCTCAGCGGGTACGGCGCTGCCGGTGTGCCTGGGTCTTGCCCTGCTGGCGATCGTGGCGGCCGGACTGCTCCGCAACCAGGTCGGGTACGCGCTCGGCTGGGTGGTCCAGGTCGGCGCTGTGGGCCTCGGGTTCGTGGTCCCGGCGATGTTCGTGCTCGGGCTGGCCTTCGCGGGATTCTGGGTGCTGGCGATCGTGCTCGGCCGCCGGATCGAGCAGGCCAAGCGAGCAGCGGAAGCCGGCCGTTAGCAGCAGGCCGACGCCACCCCGGAGAGTGACGCCGGCCCACACCCCATCGCGACAGAGTTGGCGAGCCCCCGTCCGTCCCTGTTACTCCTTTGATGCGCCGAACGCGCGAAAAGTTGCGGCCGATAGGCTCACGCCGAACGTGGCCGCCGAACCCCCGGAGAAGAGACATGTCGCAGCGCACCCTGGTCCTGCTGAAGCCCGACGCGGTACGTCGCGGCCTGATCGGGGAGATCCTCGGCCGGTTCGAGGCCAAGGGGCTCACCGTCGTCGCGATGGACCTGCGCACCATCGACGCCGAAATGGCCGACCAGCACTACGCCGAGCACGTCGACAAGGCCTTCTACCCGCCGCTGCGCGAATTCGTCACCAGCGGCCCACTGGTCGCGCTGGTGCTCGAGGGCGATGAGGCGGTCGAGGTGGTCCGCGGTCTGAACGGCGCGACCGACGGCCGCAAGGCGGCGCCCGGCACCATCCGCGGCGACCTCTCCCTGTCCAACCGGGAGAACCTGGTGCACGGTTCTGACTCCCTGGAATCAGCCGGCCGCGAGATCAAGCTCTGGTTCCCCGACCTACCCTGATCCGCCGGTCCTGAGCCTGATCCGGCTGGCCGCGCATCACTCAGCCGAGCAACTCCTCCAGCCGGTCCGCGCCCGCACAGGTTCCACCGGCTGCCTGGAAGGATCGGCCGATCCGCTCGGCCGCGAGCCGGTAACCGCCTTCTTCGGCCAGCACCGCTTCGATAGCGCTGGTCAACAGGCTCGCGTTGACGCGGCCGAAACGGACTCGCACGCCCGCGCCCGCGTCCACCACCTGCCCGGCCACGATTGGCTGATCGTCGCGGATCGGGGCGACGACCAACGGAACACCGTGCCACAGCGACTCACAGACCGTGTTGTGGCCGGCGTGGCAGACAACCGCGTCGAGGTGTTCGAGCAGCTCCAGTTGCGGAACCCGGCTACGCACCAGGATGTGGTCGGCCGACTCGCCGAGCACGCCCGCCGGGTCGACGACGACTGCTTGCACCTTTCCTGCCAGGCCGGTCAGCGCCTGTACTGCGGTGGCCAGGAACCGCTCTCCGGCGTCGTCGTTAGCCGTCCCCAGGGACACCAGCACCGTGGGCGTCTCCGGATCCAGCCAGTCCCAGGGAAAGTCCGAGCTGGACGGCCGGGTGCTGATCGATGGGCCGATCAGCCACACGCGCTCGTGCGGCAGTTCGGTCTGGCCGAACAACTCGCGAGTGGTGAACGCCAGCACCCCGAAGGGGGAGTACCTCGGATCCGCCACGCCATGCCCGCCGGCGATCCGGCCCCGCAACTCGTGCCACAGGCCATCTAGCCACGCTCGCACCTTGGGCATGCTCGCCAGCGGATCCGTCAGTTCGGCCGACGTCGTCGCCGAGGTGACCCACGTGAGCCCGAGTTCGTCAGCGATCAAGGCGCCGGCGACGGCTTGCTGATCGGCGACCACGACCTCTGGGCCGAACGCGTCGATAGCTGCACGTACCCCCGGTGCCATCGCGTCCGCCAGCGGGATCAGGAAGCTCTCCCACAGGAATTGGAGCGCGGCTGGACCTTTCAGGTCACGTGGTCGCTGCAACGGGCCTGCCGGAATCGCGCAGTCGAAAACGACTGCGTCCGCGCCGGCGAGTTGCCGGACCAGTTCACGGTGTCCGGCCCAGGCGACCTGGTGGCCCCTGGTCGCCAGTTCCGCGGCCAGCCCGACGGCCGGATTGATGTGACCGACCAGCGGCGGCACCACAAACAGGAATCTGCCCAAGGCTACTCGGCCTCCACCAGCATGCTGGATTGCTCCCACACCCAGTGGCGGATGAGCTCCGAAACCTCGTCGGCCCGCTCGATCAGTACCGAGTGCCCCTGCTCCGGCAGCACCACCATTCGACAGCTCGCGAGGGTGGACTGCATGTATTCGACCTGCTCCATCAGCACCGACTCGGCACCGAACAGGGCCAGCACTGGGCACCTCAGCGCGGTGAGCCCGGCGTCGATGGTGCGGCTGACCAGGACGTCCTCGGCGATCGTTGTCACTTGCAACAGCTTGCCGGCGGCTCTGGACAGCCGAGCGGTATGCCCGCCGCGAGCCTGGCTGATCAGCTCGATCGTCTCGTCTTCGCAGAGCCAGGGTTTCGCCTTGGCGAGGCCCTCGCCGAAGCGCTGCCGCCACCCCTCGACCGGCGGCTCCGCCTCGATGGCGGTGATAGTCGCGACGCGCTCCGGACGGGCCGCGGCGAGGCCGAACGCGACACTCCCGCCGAAAGAGTTCCCGACCAGATGTACCGGCTCAGTGATCTCCAACGCGTCCAGAAGCCTCTCCAGGTCCTCGACGTGGTGCTCGAGTCGGTACCCCGTCGCTGGGCGAGAGGTGCGGCCGTGGCCGCGAAGGTCGTACATCACCACGTCCATGCCCTCGGCGGCGAATGTCGGTCCGAGGGTGAAGTAGTAGCTGGCGAGACTGTCGTACAGGATTCCGTGAATGAGGACGACGACAGGCGCCTTGCCCTCGGCGGGTGGAACCACCGGCGGCAGTCTTTGCACGTGCATATCGAGCTCACCGACGCGGACCTTGGTCATCCTCAGCTCCTTCCCGGGTTCCGCAGCGCGTCGACGACGAACGCGACGAGCTCACCGATGGTCATCGCGATGATTTCTTCCAGATCCTTCGCCGCGACGAATGACGCGAAGTTGATCTGGTCGCCATAGCGGTCGCGGAGCTGGCCGGAAAGGCCGACCAGGTCGATACTCTCCAACTCCAGATCGTGGTGGAACGTCGTGTCCATCGTGATCTCGACGTCGTCGAGCCCGTACTCGTCCAGCAGCACCCGCAGCATCGCGGAGATGTCCGCCAGGACGGCCTCCTCGTCCGCTTGCGGCACGGTCGTCGTCTCAGTACTCATATCCCAACTCCTGCTCGTTTTCGGCTGTCCAAGCCACGATGTATTCCCTAGCGATGAGCCCCGTTGGGTTGCCGATGGTGGTGCACCGGACGAGATGGTCGAGGCCACCGACGCGGACGGTCACCTGGTCGGCCGCGGCACTGATCACCTCGAACTTTTGCGGCGCACCGCGAAGACCGGTGCCCAGCAATTTGGCCACGGCTTCCTTCGCCGTCCAGAACCTCGCGAACCACACCGCTTCGCGCTCCGCCGTGGCAGCCACGAGCCTCGCCAGCAGAGCAAGTTCGGTGCTGCCACAAGCCACCGCATAAGTACTCTCGGGGCGGTCGGCGATCTCCTCGATGTCGATTCCGCACGGACCGGGTCTCACGATCGCCACCCCGGTCTCCGCACGGTGGGCGATCGAGACGGTGAGTTCGGGCAGCCGGCGGCCGTGGACCCCGGCGAGGTATGGCCGACCGGACTCGTCGTTGTGCACCTGGATCTCGGCCGGATAGATATCGCCGACGCCGGAGTCCCACAGCCACCGCCGCGCTGCGTCCTTCGCCGCGATCCGGCCGAGGAGCCATTGCCGTTTGCCTGCGGGCGCCCGGCGGGCATACTGCTCACGCTCCACGCCACCCAGGTGGTTGCGCATGATCAACTCGCGGGTCGCGAGATCCGGCCACTGCTCGTGGATCGCTGTCCAGCCGCCCGGCCGCAGGTCCGAAAGCATGTTCCGGCCAGGGAACTGGTCCACCGAACGAATCCTCGGATTGCTGTCGAAACGCCGGTCCCGCCAGCCGCCGAATTCGGCCCACACCCGGCCGCCCACGACCAGTTGCATATCGGCTTCAAGGGCCGCATCGGTGACCGAGCTGATCTTGACCAGGCACTCCACCTGCGATCCCGGCGCGGGATGTGGACCGAAGAACCTGATCCGCTCCAGTCGCACCGGGAAGACCGTGGTCCGTTCCGGCAGTTGCGACATGATCCAGTACCCGAGCACCTGACCCACGTTGTCCAGCAGCGCACCGGGGGCGGCCGGCGTGGTCAGCACGGCCCGGACATGGGTGGCCCCGATCGCGGTCAGCTCGGTGACCCCCTGGAATTGTGGTCCGTGGAACATCCAGCGCTCGGTGTACAGCTCGGCCGCCGTCAACTCCGGCCGGCGTTCCTCGCCGGCTCCGAACCGCCAGGCCGCGGGCACATCGCGGGGGTAGTCCGGCGCGAGCTCGACGACCGCTCGGGAGTACTCGCCGAGGGACACCACCACCCGCCCTGGCTGGTCAGGCCGTACGTCGACTGGCACGTCGACACTCGGGATCGCCGTGATCCACTTGTTCAGCTGGACGTCGTGCACCGCCACCGCGCGGTTCCCCGGTGACGAACGCTCGGCGAAGTCCATCAGGTGGCCGATCACGGTGGTCGCCGGAACAACCGGCCAGCGGTCGGCGTCGTCGGGCCAGCCGGGTCGCTGCAGGAAGAAGCAGTGGTCCAGCAAGTACGGCATCGCTTCGGTGGACACCCGCAGCACCCGGGGAACCGCCGGCACTGGCACCGGCATCGGCGCCGGCATGATGGGCGGCGCTGGTGACACTGCTGGTGGTTCGACCGGCCGGCGCCGGATCGGGGACTGTGCACCCGCCGCGACCAGCTCGGCAGCGACACCGGCCGTCTCCTTCATCAGCGCGGACAGCTCAGCCGCCAACGGAGAACCAATGCCGAGGTCATCCAGCGTCGACGTACCGGCCGTCGCGTTGAGCCTCGTACTGGGCGTCGTACTGGGCGCCCCGCTGACCATGGCACTGAGCTGACGGCGTTTGCCCTCCTCGAGGGAGACCAGCGCTCCGCCGAGCTCCAGTCGCAGCGCAGGCCGAGTCAGCACCTCGGGAGCGGTTCCCAGCAGTGGAGCGACATCGGGCTCGGCACCGTCTGCCCAGAGGCCGGTCACCACTCGGTGCAACTGCGCGAGGCCATCGCGCTGCGCCGACTGCGCCGAGACGACCAGGTGCTCCTCGCCATGCAGGGTGTCGCCGATCAGCGAACCGAGCTGGCCTGCGCCCAGCTGTACGAAGGCGCGGAACCCGGCCTCGTACATCGCTTCGATCATCGGGCGGAAGCGCACCGGTTCCAGCAGATGCCGGACGAACAGCGTCCGTACGTCGGCTGGTCCCGACGGGTAAACGCTGGCGGTGGTGGCCGACCAGACCGGCAGCTTCTGCGGGTGCAGCGTGAAGGTCTCCGCCTCCGCCCGGATCGGGGCCAGGTAGGGCGCCAGCATCGGGGTGTGGAACCCGGACTGGAACGGCAGCACCTGAGCGATCACGGCCTGGTCCCGGAACTGCTTGACCAGGCCGTCGACAGCGTCAGCCGGTCCGCAGATCATCGACTGGTTCGGGGCGTTGTCGTGCGAGAGCACCACCTCGCGCTGCCCTTCGAGAGCGGCGAGTACACGGGCCGCGGGTGCGCCGACCACCGCGAACGCGAGGCCGGGCACGCGCAGCGTGTCCGGGTCGAAAGAGGTAAGGAACGCGTCCACCTCCTGCTCGGCGTGGATGCCGCCGCACGCCATCGCGGTCCACTCGCCGACGCTGTGCCCGGCCGCTGCGTCCGGCACCACGCCTAGCTTCCGCAATGCGGCGTCGAGCAGCCTCCCGAGCTGAAGGACGCCCTTGCCATGCCGGCCGATATCGCCGACTGTGGCGTTCGCCAGGTCTGGGGACCAGCGCAGACCGAGGCGCTCCGCAACGTCGCCGACCTTGGGTTCGAACTCGGCCTCGAGCCCCGGGAAGACGAACGCAAGCTTTCCGCCCCCGGGGCCGAGCAGCGGTCGCGGGACGAACCAGACGTCGTTGCGGCCACGCCAGCCACGGCCTTTGGCGACCGCCTTCCTGGCCAGCGCCAGCCGCTTCGTCGTCGGGTCCACCACGCCCAGCCGGGCGGGGCCTGCCGTGTGGTCCCGCTCGTCCAGGCTCGCCGCGAGCAGCGTCGAGTCGTCGGCGTCCAGCATCGCGGCCAGCGCAGCGGGATCGGCCGCCGCCAGCCGCAGCACCCGTTCCGGCTCCCGGACGGTCACGCTCAGTGCCGCGCCACCAGCTTGCTCGAGGACGACGTGCGCGTTGATCCCGCCGAAGCCGAAGGCGTTCA